>NZ_JBSFNS010000010.1:0-160939 GCF_053587275.1 Amycolatopsis sp. NPDC003676 | reverse complement strand
CGCGTCCGGACCGGCCAGCTGGCACAGGGTTTGGCGGCCGTAGAACTCGCCCGCGGAGTCGGCCGCGTCGAGCGTGACGCCGTCGGGCGCGATCGGCCACTAGGAACCCAACCCGTGCCGCTCCCGAACAAGCTCCACAATCCCAGCCATAATGTCGGTCAGTTCGTAATCCTTAGGCGTAAACACCCGAGCAATACCGCGCTCAGTCAACAAGGCGGCGTCGTCGGGCGGGATAATGCCGCCCACGATTACCGGGATGTCGCCCGCCCCGGCAGCACGCAGGCCGTCAACCACCAACGGCACAACCTCAAGGTGAGAGCCAGAAAGCACAGACAGCCCAACCACGTGCACACCTTCCTGCACAGCAGCCGCGACAATCTGATCCGGAGTCAACCGAATCCCCTGATAAATAACCTCAAACCCAACATCCCGAGCCCGAACCGCAACCTGCTCAGCCCCATTGGAATGCCCGTCCAACCCAGGCTTCCCCACAAGAATCCGCAGCCGCTCGCCCATCTCAGCCTCAGTGCGACGAACCAGCTCCCGAACCCGCTCCAACTCCGGATCCCCTTGCCCAGCAGCTGAAGCAGCAGAAACCCCAGTAGGCGCCCGATACTCCCCGAACACCTCCCGCAGAGCCCCGGACCACTCCCCAGTAGTAACCCCAGCCCGAGCACACTCCAAAGTAGCCTCGAACAAATTATCCGAGGTAGAAGCCGCCGACTTCAAAGCAGCAAGAGAAGCAGCAACAGCAGCGTTATCCCGCTCCTCCCGCCACTTCTCCACCGCGGCAACAGCAGCCTTCTCCACGGCAGGATCAATAGTCTCGATCGCCTTAGCCCCCTCCGCCTGCAACGGCGACGGCTCAGTCGTCTCGAACTTATTCACCCCAACAAGAACCCGCTCGCCGCTCTCCATCCCCCGCCGATACTCGGCAAGAGACGAAACGAGCTGCGATTTCATATACCCACTCTCAACCGCAGCCACGGCCCCGCCGAGATCCTGCACCCGCGCGATCTCGGCCCGAGCCCCAGAAACGATCTCGTCCACTTTGGACTCGACAACCCGCGACCCGTCGAAAATGTCCTCGTACTCCAGCAGATCCGTCTCGAACGCGAGCACCTGCTGCATCCGCAACGCCCACTGCTGATCCCACGGCCGCGGCAGCCCGAGCGCCTCGTTCCAAGCAGGCAGCTGAATCGCCCGCGCCCGCGAACCCCGCGACAACGACACCGCCAGCATCTCCAGCACGATCCGCTGGACGTTGTTCTCCGGCTGTGCCTCGGTCAACCCGAGCGAGTTCACCTGCACGCCGTACCGCAGCCGGCGCGCCTTCGGGTTCTCGACGCCGTAGCGTTCGCGCGTCAGTTCGTCCCACAGCTGCGTGAACGCGCGCATCTTGCACATCTCTTCGACGAACCGGACGCCCGCGTTCACGAAGAACGAGATCCGCGCGACGACCTTCTCCATGTCGGCCTGGTCGACCTGGCCGGAGTCGCGCACCGCGTCGAGCACGGCGATCGCGGTGCACAGCGCGTACGCGACCTCCTGCGTCGGCGTCGCGCCCGCTTCCTGCAGGTGATAGCTGCAGATGTTGATCGGGTTCCACTTCGGCACGTGGTGCACGGTCCACGCGATCATGTCGGTGATCAGCCGGAGGCTCGGCCCGGGCGGGAAAATGTAGGTGCCGCGGGACAGGTACTCCTTGATGATGTCGTTCTGCGTGGTGCCGGTGAGCTTGGCCAGCACCTCGTCGACGTCGCGGCCCTCGGCTTCGGCCTGTTCGCGGGCCACCGAAACGTACAGCGCGAGCAGCCACATCGCGGGCGCGTTGATGGTCATCGAGGTGTTCGCCTCGGCGAGCGGGATGCCGTCGAACAGCCGCCGCATGTCGCCGATGTGCGAGACCGGGACGCCGACCTTGCCGACCTCGCCGCGCGCGAGCACGTGGTCCGGGTCGTAGCCGGTCTGGGTCGGAAGATCGAAGGCGACCGACAGCCCGGTCTGCCCCTTGGCGAGGTTCCGCCGGTAGAGCTCGTTCGACGCGGCGGCGGACGAATGACCCGCATAGGTGCGCATCACCCAGGGCCGGTCGCGCTCGTGGTCGGTGGGGTACGGCACGGTGCACCTCTCTTCGCCGAGACGACCGCCCGAGTGTACCCGCCGGTAACTTAATCGGCGGAGTGGAATCGGCCACGCCCGGGTGACGCGCCGGGCCGGACGACCACTACCCCGCGGTCAAGGTCGACGGTACCCAGCGGCGGCGCTCCCTGCGCTTCCTCCTCGAGGGTCATCTCGACCGAATCGCGGTGTTCGAGCTCGTTGCGCTTGGTGCCGTAGAGGAACGCGGTAACCTCGTCGAGGTACGTCGAGGACAGCCGCGCCTTGAGCCGGGACGGCTTCTTCTTCCGCCGCAGTTCCCAGCCGCCGACGATCAGCAGCACGATGGTGGCGACCGGCAGCGAGAGACCCAGCAAGGTCAGCAGCATGGTTAGCCAACGGCCGGGCTGCGCGGAGTGTTCCGGGCAATCAACTCGGCGACTTGGGCGGCGTCCGGGACCGCCATGAGCTCCGGCAACATCGGGTACCAAGCGGGCCGCGACCGGTAGCCCTGGTCTCGCAGCCATTCGGTGGCCGTGGGGTGGAAGTCGATCGTCCCGGTGCCGTCGCCGTGGTCGCGCACCCGCGGCGGGCGGAGGTAGCCGAGCGGCACCCACCGGAATTCGACACCGGGCTGCCACTGCGAGACGAAGATCAGCCTGCGGTCGGTAACCAGGTAACTGGTCCCGGCGACGAAGCTGCGGCGCTCGCGGTTGCGCTCGACAGCGGTACCGGCGAGCAGGCCGAGCACAACGATCCAGGGGACCGTGTCCCGGTAGCTCAGGTTGAAGATCGCGGTCGCCGCCGCTGCGGCGACGAGCACGATCACGACTGAGAGGTAGGGGTGGTAATCGCGGTAGCGCCGCACGTACCTCTGCGGCCGCCCGGACCAGAGCAGCTGTTCATCCTCGGCCAGTGGGTACATGACGCCTCCTCGCTCCCGAAGAGTGCACGCCGTCCGGTTCGCCCGGGTTGCCCGGCGGGTCGGAATTATTGGGTGCCGCGGCGGCGAGCGATCCGGGCATGTTCTACCCAGCGGCCGGGGTGCGCGGAGCATGCTGGGCGATCAGCTCGGCGACGTGTTCCGGATCCTCGATCGCGACCAGTTCGGGCACCATCGTCGTGAGCAACGACCGCGCCTGGATCTTCTGGGCGCGCAGCCGCACCCGCGCGGGTGCCCCGAAGCCGACGGTGCCCGTACCGTCGCCGTGGTCGCGCACCCGCGGCTCGCCCAGGTCGGGAAGCCACACCCAGCGGTACTCGATGCCGCCCGGACGGTCAGCGACGAAGACGAGCCTGCGGTCGGTCACCAGGTAGGTCAGCACCCCGAACAGCACCCTCCGCTGCCGGTTCTGTTCGGCGATCAGCGCGATCGCCAGGATGAAGAAGCTCGGCCACAAGCTGAACGTGACGGGATCGATGTCGAACGCCACGATGCCGACGGTGCCGGACACGACGATCACTCCGAAGCCCACCGCCACTGCGACGTAATTGTGGAAGTCCGCGTACCGGCGCACGTAGCGCCGCGGCCTCCCGGACCAGAGCAGTTGTTCCCCTTCGGCCAGTGGATACATAGCGCCCTCCTCGCTCCCGAAGAGTGCACGCCGTCCGGTTCGCCCGGGTTGCCCGGACGGCCGGAACCACTGTGACGGAAATCCGCGAGACGCCGGCCGATCCGGGATCTACCGTGGTCAGACGTGACGTGGAGCGGGTACGGCAGTTATCTGGTGATCGTGGTCCTCATCGTGCTCGCGCCGGGGCCGGACACGATGGTGATGCTGAAGAACGCACTGTCCGGCGGGGCGCGCGGCGGCTTGCTGGCCACCGCCGGCATCTTCGCCGGCAACGCGGTGCAGGGCACTGCCGCGGCGCTCGGGCTCGGCGTGGTCATCGCCCGTTCGCAGCCGGTGTTCCTCACGCTCAAGTGGCTCGGCGCGGCTTACCTCCTCTTCCTCGGCGTCCAGGCGCTGCGCGGCGCCTGGCGCGGCAACTACGACGCGGTCGCCGACACCCAGCGCAAGCGCGCCAGCGGTTTCCGGCGGTGGCGCGAGGGATTCCTGTCGAACATCACGAACCCCAAGGTGCTGGTGCTGTACCTGTCGGTGCTGCCGCAGTTCCTCGACCCGGTGCGCACGACGACCTGGGACGCGCTGGTGCTCGCGTACACGGTCGCCGTGCTGGGCACGATCTGGTTGCTCGTCCTCCTGTTCTTCGTGCACCGCGTCCGCGCTTGGCTCAGCCGCCGCAAGGTCCGCCGCGCACTGGACGGGGTGACCGGCACCGCGCTGGTCGGGTTCGGCGCGGCGCTGGCCCTGGAATCCTGACCCCGGTTCAGCCCGGATCAGAGAACGTCGTCCAGCCAGTCGTAAATGCGGCCGTTCGCGAGCCGCATCGCGCCGACGTGGCAGTGCGCGTCCGCACCCTCCTCCGCGGTGAAGTTCAGCAGCTTCTTCGGGCCGCTGATCCGGTCGTACAGCTGCTGCGGCTCGCCGGTGAAGAACAAGTCTTCCGGAGCGTCGCAGATCAGCGCCGGGCACGTGATGCGCTCGGCCACGCCGTCGTACAGGTTGTATTCGAGGTACTTCGCGAGGAACTCTCGATCGGTCGCGCCGCCCATCACGTAGCGGCCGTGGCTCAGGGCCCAGCGAACGGTCGGGCTCTGTTCCCGCGCGGCGGCTAGAAACGCGTCCAGTTCAGGATCTTCCGGCGCGTTCGCCCGGCGGACGACCTCGTCGCGCTCCCACGGGAGCTGGTGCACAAAGGCCGCGCCGGCGTCGAAGAGTCCGTCCACGGCGACGACGGCCGACAGCCTCGGCTCGAACGCGGCGGCGCGCGGCGCGAGCATCCCGCCGAGGCTCCAGCCGATCAGCGCGACCTTGTCCGGGATCACGCCCGGGAGAGCGAGCGCGTAGTCGAGCACCTGGCCGACGACGTGCTCCCAGTCCGGGCGGAACAGCATCCCGTCCCGGTGCACAGCGCTGGGCTGGCCTGGGCCGTCGAAGGTCAGCACGTGGTAGCCGCGTTCCTGGCCCGCCGTCGCGCCCATGAAGTGCAGGTCCTCCGCGCTGCCGTCGAAACCGTTGTGCGCCACCAGAAGCGGCTTCGGGCCGTCGCCGGGAGCGCGGTAGAAGTAGCCGCGCAAGACGTGGCCGTCGTAGGGGATTTCGATCCGTTCGACGTTGTCGATCGACTCCACGGCGCGCTGGAAACACTCGACGTTGCGCTCGTAGGCGTAGTTGATCCGCGGGTCTTCCGGGTTGCCGTGCAAGAAGAACTCGGCGCGGCGGTAGTACGTCGAGGCGCGCAGGTACGCGTCGCGCGCGCTGACCGGGTGCATGGTGGCGGCTTCGGCGTAGAGCCGCTCGGCGGTGGCGAGCCACGCGTCGTGCCAGCTGTCGTAGTCACCGGATTTGATGTTCGACGCGATCGCGACGACCTCGCCGAAATCCGCGCCTCCGTAGGCGATCTGGCCCAGGGCGATGAGCGTCTCGAACCAGAATTGCGGGTCGTCTTCGAACAGCAGCGGCTTCATCGGATCTCCTCTTTCGCGAAGGTGCGGAAGTCACGGGCGGGTCGTCCAGTGACCCGCTCGACTGTGTCGGTCACCCGGTCCTCGGCGCCGCCGCGGATCGCTTCGTCCAGCAAGGCGAGCATTTCGGCGTACGACTCGGGAAGGCCGTCGCGGACCAGGAATCGCTGGTACTCAAGGGTGGAAACCGGTGCGTGCACGACCGGATGGCCGAGCTGTTTCCCGACGATCCCAGCGGCCTCGTCGTAGCTGAGCGCGCGCGGGCCGGTGATGAGGTGATCGGTGTTGTGCGGTTCCGGATCGAGCAGTGCGCGGACGGCGACCGCGGCTATGTCGCCCGCATCCACGAACGCCACCCGGGCGTCGCCGGTCGCGGTCACGATCCGGCCCGCGCGGGCGCTGTCGCCGACCAGGTGCCCGGCGGTGAAGTTCTGCATGAACCACGACGGGCGCAGCACCGCCCAGCCAGGCTGCCTACGGACGAGGCCTGGCAGAGCGCCCACCACCGGGGTGTTTTCGGCCACGGCGGACGAACTGAGCAAGACCACTCGTGCGTCCGGCGCGTGCTTGAGGAACTCCTCGACAAGCGGCTGCGGATCGGCCGCGACCGGTGCGATCAGGTAGACCGCCGAGACCCCGTCCAGCGCGGGGCCATACGTCGCGGGCTCGTCCCAGTCGAACCGGATTTGGCCTGGCTTAACGGGATTCCGCGTTGCCGCCCGAGCACGTATCCCTTCGGCTTCGAGACCGCGCACGACCCGGCTGCCGGTGGTGCCGGTCGAGCCGAGGACGAGGACATCAGACACCCGGCACCCCGAGAACGTCGATGACCGCGAGCGGGCTGAAGTAGTCGCGATAATGGCGGATCAGGCCGTCGCGGACGGTCAGGATCACGACATAGCCCAGGCGGTACGGCTTCTGCGTGGCGACCGCGATGCCGGCCAGCTCGAACTCCGCGATCGAAACCTCCGGGTCAGTCGTCTGGTGCACGGTCTTCGCGGCGACCTCGCGGACGTCGAACAGGTTCGGGTAGTTGCGCAGGTACTCGGCCAGCGCGGCGCGGCCTTCGACGCGCTTGGGCTCACCGGGCGCGGCGAACGGGAACTCGAGCACGGCGTCTTCGGCGAACAACTGCACGAATCCGGCCATGTCGTGCTGGACCAGCAGATCGAGCGCGTGATCGATGAATGTCATCGAACCCCCTCCTCAGGAACGGACGAGACGGTCCCGTCTCGACGCCAACGTACACGGGACGGGACCGTCTCGTCCACACGCTATGCTCCTTGGCATGACGACCCGCCGGACGCCGACCGGAGCTGCCCTGCTGCAGCCCGACGTCACCTACGCCATCACCGAAGCCGTGATTGACGAGCTGGCCGATCACGGCTTCGGAAGGCTGTCGATGGAAGCGGTCTCGAAACGCGCGGGGGTCGGGAAAAGCGCGCTATATCGGCGCTGGCGGTCGAAAGACGAAATGATCGGCGCGGTCATCGCGGAATTCAGCCTGGCGCGCGCGGTGGACCCGGACACCGGCAGCCTGCGCGGCGATATCCGGGCCACCCTGGAAGCGCTTTACGGATGGATCACGCACCCGCGGTTCTCGCGGATTTTCCCCGGGCTGATCGCGGAAGCCCGCCAAAACCCGGCAATGGCCGAATTCGCCCGCGAAGCAATCGGCGGACCGCGGCGGGCCATCAACCAGGCGGTGTTCACCAGGGCGATCGAGCGCGGGGAGATCCCGGCGGACACGGACATCGAGATGGCTTTGGACATGGGCGCGGGGATCGTTTACTGGCGGCTGATCGTGCGCGGGATCCCGGCGGAGGAAGGGTATTTGGATCAGGTTACGGACCTGGTGGTGCGTGCGCTGAGCAGGTAGCCGCCGCCGCTCAGAGCAGGGTTGTCAGCTCCACTGACACCTCGACCGGAGTGGCGACCCGGATAGTGCCCTGGTGTGCGCCGGTCGGCACGTAGGAATGAGTAGTCGCGTCGAGCCGGTAGCAGAAGACAGTGAGCCCGCCGACCTCGTCGGTCGTGTTCTCGATCCGCCAGAACTGCGGGATTCCGGCAGCGGCGTACTCGGCGGGCTTGTCGATTTGGTCGACAGTGATCGAGCCTGGCGACATCACCTCGACGACGAGGCGGCAGTGCTCCGGCCGGAGCACTGCGTCGGCGAGGTCGCTGCCGCGGGCTGATTCGAGTCCGCAGGACAGCCGCCGAATGATTCTCTGCTGCGTTCGCGACCGTGCTGGCCGATCACGAACTGAGCCATACCCCTCGGCAGCGTTCTTCGTCCCACTCCGCGTAATCAGCCGCGGTGCAGCCACCGCTCAAGCCCGCTCCGGCTCCCCGGCAACCCGGTCGATCCGGGCACCCAGCCGATTCAAGTTCTCGACGAAATGCGGGTACCCGCGGTCGATGTGGAACACGTCCCACACCTCCGTCACCCCATCGGCGCACAGCCCGGCCAGCACCAGCCCGGCTCCGGCACGGATGTCCGACGCCCACACCGGCGCGCTCGACAGCTTCTCCACACCGCGGACCACCGCGTGGTGGCCGTCGGTACGCGCGTCGCCGGACAGCCGGATCATTTCCTCGATGAAGCGGAACCGGGCCTCGTACACGTTTTCCGTGATCATCGAGGTGCCCTCGGACACCGCCGACAGCGCGACCGCGAACGGCTGCAGGTCGGTGGCGAAACCGGGGTATGGCAGGGTCACCCAGTCGACCGCCTTCGGGCGTTCCGGCTGGACGACTCGGAAGCCCTTGTCGTCGTAGGTGGTGACCTCCGCGCCGGCCAGGCGCAGTTTGTCCAGGACCAGGTCGAGGTGGTGCGGGTTCACGCCGCGCACGGTCAGGTCGCCGCGGGTCATCGCGGCGGCGAACGCCCAGGTCGCGCCTACGATGCGGTCGCCGATGACGCGGTGTTCGGTCGGGTTCAGTGCTTCGACGCCGTGGACGGTCAGCGTCGAGGTGCCCGCGCCCTCGATCTTCGCGCCCATTTCGGTCAGCATCGTGCAGATGTCGGCGATTTCCGGTTCGCGGGCGGCGTTGTCGATCACCGTCGTGCCCTCGGCCAGCACGGCCGCCATCAGGATGTTCTCGGTCGCGCCGACGCTCGGGAAGTCCAGCCAGATCTGGGTGCCGACCAGCGTTTCGGCCTTCGCGACGACACACCCGTGCTCGATGGTGCTCGTCGCGCCCAGCTTGCGGAGGCCGTTCTGGTGCATGTCCAGCGGGCGCTGGCCGATCGCGTCGCCGCCGGGCAGCGCGACGACCGCCTGCTTCAGGCGGCCGACCAGCGGGCCCAGCACGCACACCGACGCGCGCAGCTTGCCCATCGCCGCCGAATCGGCGCGGTGCGACAGCTCCTTGGGCGTGGTGATGCGCGCCGTGTCGCCCTCGATCTCCACCTCGCAGCCGACACTGCGCAGGACGTCGCCCATCAGCGGGACGTCCAGGATCTGCGGGCAGTTCGTGATGGTCGTGGTGCCTTCGGCCAGCAGTGCCGCGGCCATCAGTTTCAGCACGCTGTTCTTGGCGCCGACCACGTCGACCTCGCCGACCAGCCGGGCTCCGCCATGCACGTCGAAGTGCTCGCTCATGGCCGCCAATCATGCCCTCTCGCCCAGTTTTGCCCGAACCCGGGCCGGTAGAGTCGAACGTATGGTGGTTCGTATCAACCGGGTCTACACGAAGGTCGGCGACAGCGGCACGACCGCGCTCGGCGACGGTTCCCGGGTCCCGAAGACTTCCGCCCGGCTGTCCGCCTACGCCGACACCGACGAGGCCAATTCCGTCCTCGGCCTGGCGATCGCCCTCGGCGGGCTCACCGACGAGATCGCGGACGTGCTGCGCCGGATCCAGAACGACCTGTTCGACGTCGGCGCGGATTTGTGCCTCCCGATCCAGGAGGACCCGCCCTACGAGCCGCTGCGCATCACCGAGGCGTACCTGGAGCGGCTCGAAGGCTGGTGCGACGACTTCAACGAACGGCTGCCGAAACTCACGTCTTTCATCCTCCCGGGCGGCACCCCGGGCGCGGCGTTCCTGCACCAGGCGCGCACCGTCTCCCGCCGCGCGGAGCGGTCGGCGTGGGCGCTGATGGAGGCCGAACCGGACACGTCCAACCCGATCGCGGCCAAGTACCTGAACCGGCTCTCGGACCTGCTGTTCATCCTCGCCCGGCTGGCCAATCCGGAAGGCGACGTGCTGTGGCAGCCGGGCGGCTGATCGCGGCCTCCGTTCCCGCCGCGGCAGGCCTCGCCGCCGGCGGTTGGGCGGTCCGCAACCTCAAGACGTACGGCTGGGCGATGGCCCGCACGCGGCGTGCCGGATTCACCGAACACGACGCGGTGGTCAACGGTTCGAAGCTCCATTACGCGCAGGGTCCGGCCGGTGCAAAGCCCGCGCTGCTGCTGATCCATGGCCAGGCCGTCGACTGGCAGAGTTACGCACGCGTGCTGCCGGAGCTGGCGCGGGACTTCACGGTCTACGCGGTCGACGTCCACGGGCACGGCCACTCCGCCCGGGCGCCGGAGAAGTACACCGCAGCCGCGATCGGGGCTGATCTGGCCCGGTTCGTCGAGGAGATCATCGGGAAACGGGTCGTCGTATCCGGGCATTCCTCGGGCGGCCAGCTGGCGGCCTGGCTCGCCGGGAACCGGCCGGACCTGGTCCGCGCGCTGGTGCTGGAAGACCCGCCGCTGTTCGCCACCCTGCTGCCGCGGGCCGAGAAAACCTGGAACTGGGTCGACCTCGCCACGGCCTGCCACACGTATCTGCGATCCGGCGAATCCGACTGGGGCGCATACCTCTTCGAGCACCAGAAGCTGTGGGACTTCTTCGGCGACGGCGCGGCCCGGATCGTGCGGTCCGGGCTCAAGCGGCGCGAGAAGCATCCAAACCGGCCGATCACGCTGTTCTTCATGCCGCCGAGCTGGAACGACATGCAGCGCGCGGTCGAGCACTACGACCCGCGTTTCGGCGACGCCTTCTACACCGGCGCCTGGGACGAAGGCTTCGACCACGAGGCGACCCTGCGCAAGATCGAAGCGCCAACGATCCTCGTCCACGCCAACTGGAAATACGGCGAGGACGGCGTCCTGCAAGGCGCGATCGACGCGGACGACGCGCGGCAGATCGCCTCACTGATCAACGACGTCGAGGTCGTCCGGGTGGACAGCGGCCACAACGTGCACGGAGAGAAACCGGCGCGGTTCGCCGAGCTTGTCCGCGCCGTCACCGCCCGGCTCTGACTACCGGGCCCAGCTGGCTTCCTGAGCGGCCCAGTACCGCTCGTAGTCGACGTCCCAGGTCGAATCGCGGCCCGGCTCGACAGCCTGGGCCACCGTGAGGTCCTCGAGCCGCACCGGCTTCGGCAAGGTCTGCCACCGGCGAGCGCGGTCTTCCCGTTCTCGGGCGTCCATGCACCTAGGGTAGCGCCGGAAAACCCGCTGCACGAGAAACAAAAACCGGGCCCGCCGCAATGGGCAGGCCCGGCCGGAAAAACTCACGAAGCTCGCGGCAGCCGTCGCCCCGGCGGAGCCGATTCGAGCCACGACAGGAATCCGGTCAGCGCACCCGGCCCCATCGCGATCTCGATCGCTTCCTGGTCCGAGGACTCGCAGCGCAGCACCGTCGATCCCTCAGGCACCGCGTACGCCTCGGAACCGGACGGGTCCCGCCGGTCCGCGATCTGCATGCTTTCCCGCTGGAAAACGCGATCCGGGCCGGTGCGCAGGCTCCACACCCGGTACCAGACGAACTTCTCGCCTTCGTACCGGCCGAGGCCGAGATGCCAGCTCGAACGGGGACTGTCCGGACGCCACCGCAGCGCCACGCTGACGCCGCCGCCGCGGCGCATCCGGATCCACCGCTGGCCGTACCAGCCGACCACGACGACAAGCACGATCAGGAGCGCTAGCACCACCACAGCGATCTGCACGGCCCGGCTCCTGCCCGTCTAGTCCGCTCAGACCGATTGTCCAGCCGCGCGGAGCTGGGCCGTGGCCCTCGTCCGCTCGGCCTCGTCGCCGGTGCTGAGGGCTGCCTTCGCGGCGGCCACGTCGATTTCGTCGGACAGCTCGGCGCTCTCCGCGAGCACGCTCACCCCGGTCGCGGTGACGGACAGGAATCCGCCGTGCACCGCGGCGGTCAGCACGTCGCCGTCCGTCGTGTTCACCTTCACCACGCCACCCTCGACGAGCTGGCCCAGCACCGGCTCGTGTCCGGGCATGATGCCGATCTCGCCCTCGGTGGTCTGCGCCACCACGAAGGTGGCGGTACCCGACCAGAGCCGGCGCTCGACGGCAACCAGCTCCACGGACATCTCAGCCACGTAGCACTCCTTCGCTCGGGGTGTCACCACCGAGTGTAATAGGTCTTGCTTCGGTTACGAGAACGGCGGGGGCCGATGTCCACAATGGACAGTGCCCCCGCCGGTCTCACGCACTCACTTGCCGGTGATCTCGTGGTACTTCTTCTCGAGGTCCTCGAGCCCGCCAATGCCCAGGAACGCCTGCTCCGGGTAGTGGTCGAAGTCGCCCTTGGTGATGCGGTCGAACGACTCGATGGTCTCCGACAGCGGCACCGTGGAGCCCGGGATCTGCGTGAAGGCCTCGGCCACCAGCATGTTCTGGGACAGGAAGCGCTCGATCCGGCGCGCCCGCTGCACGGTGAGCTTGTCCTCTTCGGAAAGCTCGTCCATGCCGAGGATCGCGATGATGTCCTGCAGCTCCTTGTACTTCTGCAGGATCCGGATGACCTCGGAGGCGACGCGGTAGTGGTCCTCGCCGACGATCGCCGGGTCGAGGATCGTCGACGTCGACGCCAGCGGGTCCACCGCCGGGAAGATGCCCTTCTGGAACACCGACCGGGAAAGCTCGGTGGTGGCGTCCAGGTGGGCGAACGTCGTCGCCGGGGCCGGGTCGGTGTAGTCGTCCGCGGGCACGTAGATCGCCTGCATCGAGGTGATCGAACGGCCTCGGGTCGAGGTGATCCGCTCCTGCAGCTGGCCCATCTCGTCCGCCAGCGTCGGCTGGTAGCCCACGGCCGAAGGCATGCGGCCCAGCAGGGTCGACACCTCGGAACCGGCCTGGGTGAACCGGAAGATGTTGTCGATGAACAGCAGCACGTCCTGGTTCTGGACGTCGCGGAAGTACTCCGCCATGGTCAGCGCCGACAGCGCGACGCGCATACGCGTGCCCGGCGGCTCGTCCATCTGGCCGAACACGAGGGCGGTGTCGTTGATGACGCCGTCCTCGGACATCTCCAGGAAGAGGTCGTTGCCCTCACGGGTGCGCTCGCCGACGCCGGCGAACACCGACGTACCGCCGAAGTTCCGGGCGACACGGGTGATCATTTCCTTGATCAGCACCGTCTTGCCCACGCCCGCGCCGCCGAACAGGCCGATCTTGCCGCCCTGCACGTACGGGGTCAGCAGGTCGACGACCTTCAGGCCGGTCTCCAGCATCTCCGTCTTGCCCTCGAGCTGGTCGAACGGCGGCGGGTTGCGGTGGATGCCCCAGCGCTCGAGGTCCTCGCCGTAGCCGGGCTCGTCGAGGCACTCGCCGAGCGCGTTGTAGACGTGGCCCTTGACCTTGTCGCCCACCGGGACGGTGATCGGCTTGCCGGTGTCGGTGACCTCGGCACCGCGGACGAGACCGTCCTGCGGCTGCAGCGAAATCGTGCGCACCAGGTTGTCGCCGAGGTGCGCGGCGACCTCGAGGGTCACCGTCTTGCGCAGCTGCTCGAACTCGATGTCGACCTTGAGCGCGTTGAACTGGTCGGGAACGGAACCGCGCGGGAACTCGACGTCGACGACCGGCCCGGTCACCGAGACGATGCGCCCCTTGGCGCGCGGGGCTTCAGTACTGGTCATCAGTCATCACTTCCTGCTGCGGTGAGCGCGTTCGCGCCACCGACGATTTCGGAGATCTCCTGGGTGATCTGCGCCTGCCGGGCCTGGTTCGCCTCCCGCGTCAGCGTGTTCACCAGTTCGTTCGCGTTGTCCGACGCGGCCTTCATCGCCGTACGGCGGGCGGCCAGTTCGGACGCTGCGGATTCGAGCAGCGCCGAGTACAGCCGGGTGTTGATGTACTTCGGCAGCAGCGCGGAGAGCAGCTTGTCCGCGCTCGGCTCGAACTCGTAGCTCGGCAGCAGACCGGCCGGCTTCTCGTCCTCGCCGTCGGAGTACTCGACCTCCAGCGGAGCGACCCGCTTGGCGACCGGGCGCTGCGTCAGCATCGACACGAACTCGGTGTAGACGACGTGGATCTCGTCCACGCCCGTGATGCCGTCCGCATTGCCCGAAGCGTCATCGACACCCGCGTTGAAGGACTGCACCAGCGTCTCGGCCGCCGCGACCGCGTCCGGGTAGCCCGGCTGGTCGGAGAAGCCGGTCCAGCTGCCGGCCACCGCGCGGTTGCGGAACCGGTAGTAGTTCAGGCCCTTGCTGCCGGTGGTGTAGACGTCGACGTCCTTGCCCTCGGACTTGAGGAGGGCAAGCAGTTCTTCGGTCGCCTTCAGCACGTTGGAGTTGTAACCGCCGCACTGGCCCTTGTCACTGGTGACGACCAGGACGGCGGCGCGCTTCGGGTTCGGGCGCTCGACCAGGAGCGGGTGGTCGAGGTTGGCCGCCGCGCCGGCCAGCGCCGAGAGCACCTTGGTGATCTCGTCCGCGTACGGCCGGGAAGCGGCGACCTTCGCGCGCGCCTTGGTGATGCGCGCGGTGGCGATGAGTTCCATCGCCTTGGTGATCTTGCCGATCGACTTCGTCGCCTTGATGCGCGAGCGAAGCTCCCGGAGTTGTGCGGCCATGGGCTACCAGCTCACTTCTTCGGGGCGGGCTTGTTGACCTTGACGGTCTCCTGCCCGACCTTCTCGGCGGCCATCGCGTCGGCGTTCGACTCGAGCGGCTTGCCCTCGGAGGTGGTGAACTCCTTCTTGAACTCGTTCACCGCCGCGATCAGCGCGTCGCGGGTGTCGTCCTCGAACTTGCCGGTGTCGCGGATCGCGCCCAGCACCTCGGCGTGCTTGCGCCGCGCCGAGTCGAGGAACTCGAGGTTGAAGCGGCGCACGTCCTCGGTCGGGACCGAGTCGAAGTAGCCGTTCGTGCCCAGGTACACCGTGGCGACCTGCTCCTCGACCGGAACCGGGGAGTACTGCGGCTGCTTCAGCACCTCGTACAGCCGGGCACCGCGCTCAAGCTGCGCCTTCGACGCGTCGTCCAGGTCCGAGGCGAAGGCGGCGAACGCCTCCAGCTCGCGGTACTGGGACAGGTCGATGCGGAGCGAGCCCGCGACGTTCTTCATCGCCTTGACCTGCGCGGCGCCACCCACGCGGGACACCGAGATGCCCACGTCGATGGCCGGGCGCTGGCCGGCGTTGAAGAGGTCCGACTGGAAGAAGCACTGGCCGTCGGTGATCGAGATGACGTTCGTCGGGATGTAGGCCGACACGTCGTTGGCCTTGGTCTCGATGATCGGCAGCCCGGTCAGCGAGCCCGCGCCCAGCTCGTCCGAGAGCTTCGCGCAGCGCTCGAGGAGACGGGAGTGCAAGTAGAAGACGTCGCCGGGGAACGCCTCGCGGCCCGGCGGGCGGCGCAGCAGCAGCGAGATCGCGCGGTAGGCGTCGGCCTGCTTGGTCAGGTCGTCGAACACGATGAGGACGTGCTTGCCCTCGTACATCCAGTGCTGGCCGATGGCCGAGCCGGTGTAGGGGGCGATCCACTTGAAGCCGGCCGAGTCCGAGGCCGGGGCCGCGACGATGGTGGTGTACTCCATCGCGCCCGCGTCCTCGAGCGCCGTCTTCACCGAGGCGATCGTGGAGCCCTTCTGGCCGACCGCGACGTAGATGCAGCGAACCTGCTTGCTCGGGTCGCCGGTCTCCCAGTTGGCCTTCTGGTTGATGATCGTGTCCACCGCGACCGCGGTCTTGCCGGTCTTGCGGTCGCCGATGATCAGCTGGCGCTGGCCGCGGCCGATCGGGGTCATCGCGTCGATCGCGGTGATGCCCGTCTGCAGCGGCTCGGACACCGGCTGGCGCTCGACCACCGAGGCGGCCTTCAGCTCCAGCGCGCGGCGGCCGGTGGTCTCGATCTCGCCGAGGCCGTCGATGGCCTGGCCGAGCGGGTTGACGACCCGGCCGAGGTAGCCGTCGCCGACCGGCACCGAGAGGACCTGGCCGGTCCGCTTGACCTGCTGGCCTTCTTCGATGCTCTCGAAGTCGCCGAGGATCGCGGCGCCGATGGAGCGCGCGTCCAGGTTCAGTGCCACGCCAAGCACGCCGCCCGGGAACTCGAGCAGCTCGTTGGCCATGGCCGAGGGCAGCCCTTCGACGTGGGCGATGCCGTCACCGGCGTCGGCGACGACGCCGACCTCTTCCCGCTCCACGGAAGGGGCGTAACTCGAGACGTAATTCTCGATCGCGTGGGCGATCTCGTCCGAGGAGATCGTCAGCTCCGCCATTTCGTTCCCGCTCTCGCTTCTCTTCTGTCCAGTGTGCAAAGTCTGTTGTGCCGCTCAGGCCCGGCTCAGCGTGCGGCGCGCGGCCGCCAGCTGCCCGGAGGTGCTGCCGTCGATGACCTCGTCCCCGACGCGGACGACGAGGCCGCCGCCGAGTGCCGGGTCGATTTCGACGTGCAGCGCGATCGGCCGCCCGTAGATGCCGTCGAGCTTGGTCCCGAGAAGGGCCCGCTGCTCGTCGGTGAGCGCGTTCGCCGAGGTCACGTACGCGACCGAGCGCTCGCGCCGCTCGGCGGCCAGCGCGACCAGCTTGTCGAGCGCGTTGCCGATGCCGCGCCCCTTGGCGCGCTGCACGGCCTGCTCGACCAGGGTCTCGACGACCGCGTCGACCTTGCCCGCGAACAGCCCGCGGACCAGGGTCCGCTTCGCTTCCGCGGGAGCGGTCAGGTCGGACAGCGCCGCCTCGAGTTCCGGGGCGCCCGCGACGATCCGCGCGACCTGGAACAGCTGAGACTCGACGGTTTCGACGTTCCCGGCCTTTTCGGCGGCGGTGAGCAGCGCCGAACGGCCGATCGATTCGAGCCCGTCCACCAGCTCGCGGGGACTGGACCAGCGGCTGCCCGCCACGGTGTCGAGCACCTTCAGGGCCTGCTCGCTCAGCTTTCCGTCGAACAGGCGGCGGACCAGGCCCTGGCGGCTCTCCGGCGCGACCGAAGAATCGCCGACCGCGCGGCGCAGGCCGATTTCGCGGTCAAGGAGGTCGACGACCGAGAGCAGCTCGTCCCCGGCCTTCGCGGGGTCAGCGCCCGCTCCGGCCAGCACCTCGCCGAGCGTGCGCTCGGCGAGGTCGAGCGCTTCACGGCTCGCAGCATGCAGCGTCATCTCTGGTTACTTCCCCGCTCCGTTAGTGGCCCCGGCGGTGTCCAGCTCCGCGAGGAACCGGTCGACGGTGCCGCGACGGCGCGCCTCGTCCTCGAGCGACTCGCCGACGATGCGGCCGGCCAGCTCGACCGCGTTGCGGCCCATTTCGGCCCGCAGCTCGGCGACGATCTGCGCCTTCTGCGCCTGCAGCTGGGCGTGGCCCTGCGCCACGATCCGCTGGGATTCGGACTCCGCCTGCTCCCGCAGTTCCGCCTTGATCTGCTCGGCTTCGAGCCGGGCGTCGTCGCGGATCTTCGCGGCTTCGGAACGGGCGTCCGCCAGCTGCGCCTTGTACTCCGACAGCGCCTTCTCGGCCTCTGCCTGAGCCTTCTCGGCCTTCTCGATCCCGCCTTCGATCTTCTGCGCCCGCTCCTCGTACGCCTTCTCGAAACGAGGGACGACGTACTTCTTGAGGATGAACAGCAGGATCAGGAAGGCGACGATGCCGAGGATCACTTCCGGCCACGCCGGAACGATCGGGTTCTCTGATGCGAGCACCGCTTCGGTCTTCAGCACAACGTCTCCTTACGCGAGAGCGGACGACTCAGGCGGAGGCGATGAAGTAGATGACGATACCGATCAGGGCCAGCACCTCGGTGAGCACGAAGGTGGCGTAACCGATGCCCTGCAGCTTGCTCTGGGCCTCCGGCTGACGCGCGGTGCCGTTGATCACCGCGGCGAAGATCAGGCCCACACCGATGCCGGGGCCGATCGCGCCCAGGCCGTAGCCGATCGCGGCGAGGCCCTTGTTGATGCTGACGGCTTCGGCGGCCTGCTGGGCCAGAACGATGTTGCTCACGTGCGTTTCCCTTCACTTCGGTCCGCGCACTCACGCGGATCGGGGTCTTTAGGTGTTCTCAGTGCTCCGACGCCAGCGCGGCGCCGATGTACCCCGCGGACAGCAGGGCGAAGATGTACGCCTGGAGGCACTGGATGAACGCCTCCAGGAACGTCAGGCCGATGGCGAAGATCCATGCCACCAGCGACACCGGCTTCAGCGCGATGCTCGAGGTCTCGGTCAGCAGGAAGGAACCGCCGAGGGTGAAGACCGCCAGGATCAGGTGTCCCGCGAACATGGCCGCGAAAACACGGATGGCGAGCGTGAGCGGGTTCAGGAAGAACTTTTCCGCGAACTCGATCAGTGCGTACAGCGGGAGCACCGGGCCGGGGACGCCGGCGGGCGCGAGTTCCTTCTTGAAGTACCCGCCGAGCCCGTGCTTCTTGATCCCGACGTAGTGGTACATCGGGTAAACCACGAGCACCGACAACGCGATCGGGAACCCGAACCGCGCCATGGTGGGGAACTGCAGGAACGGGATGACCCCGTAGAGGTTGTTGATCAAGATGAAGGTGAACAACGCGAAGATCACCGGCACGAAGCGCTGGAAGTCTTTCGAGCCGATCTGCTCGCGGGCGATGTTGTTGCGCGCGAAGTCGTAGATGCCCTCGGCCACGAACTGGCCTTTGGTCGGAACGACTTTCAGCTTGCGCGTCGCCAGCAGGAAGTACCCCGCGATGATGATCACCGAGAGCACCACCAGGAGCATCGGCTTCGTGACGAAGCCGAACAACGGCGGCAGCTCAAAGCTTTCGGCGCCAGGGGGCGCGAAGGTCGCACCCTCGGTCAGTACCAGCGCGGCCACTGGGCTCCTCCCGGTTCTCCCGGCCGGCGTTCACTCCGCCGGGGGAATCGTCACGATCTGGACTTAACGTACCCGATACGCATCGGGACGCCGGAGGCGGCGGTACCCACCGTGTGCGGAGCCGGCTTGCCGGTCTGCGCACGAGGGATGTCTCGCGTGAACACTGCCCTGCGGTCTACTTCGGACCAGGTGAGAGAGGCGGAACCATCCGGTCGCCACACTGCTGATCGCGGTTCGTCGTCGGGAGTGCGCGGCCGAGCCGCCACCCATGACGCGGACCATACCAGCAGGTCAATCACTGCCGTACAGGCGTACTCCTAACCAGCCGAACGGTCCAGGACCTAGGTCCCGAATCCGGCCGGGACCCTTGTCCCGAATCCGTCAATTCGAGGCGGGAATGATGGTCGGGATACGCGCTTTGCGGAATGTCGCGAACTCCACGGCGGCGGCCACGAGAATGGCGACGATCATCGTGATCCCGAGCGAAAGCGGGTGCAGCACGGTGACGCCCTTGAGCAGAGTGAGCGCGAGGAACAGCAGGATGACCTTCGCCGCGTAACCGCCGAGCGCGATGAGCATCACCAGCGACGGGTCCTGTCCGGCGGATACCTTCATCATGCCCAGTGTGGAGAGCGAGGCGACCATCGCCAGCACGCCGCCGACCAGCGCCCCGAGGAAGCCGTGCAGTCCGTTGAGGACGGTGAAAAGAACAATGCAGACCAGGATGAACGGCGGGGTGAACAGGAGCGAGGCCCGCGTCATCGAACGCGCGAGCTGGCGCACCGGAGCGGCGTGCGGGTTCTCCGGAGCTTTGGCCTGAGCCGCGGCCTGGGACGTCTCGGGCGTCGTCTCGGGCGTCTCGGTGTCGCTCACTGCATTCGCTCCTCGTTCGGTTCGACCCGCCAGTATAGACCGCCCGCCGGGTCAGACGCCGTGGCGGTGCCGGGAACGCAGCCTCGGCACCAGTGAAACGAGCACCGCCATCACCAATGCGGCGCCAATCGCCCAGAACACGACCGGGCTGTCGAAAATCGTGATGGAGACCGCGCCGAAAGAGAGAATTCCGGCCCACAAATAGATCAGCAGCACCGCGCGCCGTTGCGAATGGCCGATTTCCAGCAACCGGTGGTGCAGATGCATTTTGTCGGCGGCGAACGGGCTCTGCCCGCGCCGCGTGCGCCGGACGACGGCCATCACGAGGTCGAGCACCGGCACGAAAAGCACCGCGACGACGACCACCAGCGGGGACAGCAGGGCCAGCGCGTCCGAGGCGGAGAACCGGGTGTAGTTGACTCGTCCGCTCGCCGAGGTGGTGGCTCCGGCGAGCATCAGGCCGATCATCATCGATCCGGAGTCGCCCATGAAAATTTTGGCGGGCTGGAAGTTGTACGGGAGGAAACCAAGACATGCTCCGGCGAGCGCGGCGGCGATGAGCGCGGGCGGGTACGAGCCGAAGTCGCCGCCCGCGTTGTCGAGCAGGCCGAGGGAGAACACGCAGGTGGCCGTCGCGGCGATGAAGCCGAGCCCGCCGGCCAGCCCGTCGAGGCCGTCGACGAAGTTCATCGCGTTGACCATGACGACGACCATGACGACCGTCAGCAGCGCGCCCTGGTTCTTGTCCAGCACCAGCACCGAGCCGATGGAATCGCCGTTTCCGCCCCACGGCACCCAGAACGACACCCACTGCACGCCGAAGATGACGAGGATCCCGGCGCACATGACCTGTCCGGCGAGCTTCGTCCACGCGTCGAGCTCGAACCGGTCGTCCAGGATGCCGATGAGCGAGATGACGCCCGCCGCGAGCAGCACGCCGACCGCGTCGTAGGAGACGTCGAAACCGTGGCTGAGCGCGGGAAGCTGGTGCGCGAGACCCATCGCCGCGGCGATCCCGAGGTAGATGCCGACGCCGCCCATCCGCGGGATCGGCTTGACGTGCACGTCGCGCGCGCGGGGGTTGGCGATCGCGCCGATCCGGATGGCCACGCGCCGCACGACGCCGGTCAGCAGATAGGTCACCGCGGTCGCGGTCAGCGCGACGAGCAGGTACTCCCGGATCGGGAGAAGTCCTTGGACTACAGGCATGACCGCGTCACGCCCGCCGGGAGGTCGGAGTCACCGCGCCACGCTACCGCGCCCGCGTGCGGCCCCGGTGAACGGCAGTCACTTGCCCGGCTCAGTCCAGCGTCTCCTCAGCGACGCCGATCACCTCGGCGATGGCGGCCTTCGTGACCGCGCCCTCGCGCAGCACCACCGGCTTGTCGCCAGTCAGGTCCACGATGGACGAGGCCACCGCTTCCCCGCTCGACCCGCCGTCGAGGTACACCGACACCGAATCGCCGAGCTGCTCCTGGGCTTCCTCGGCGGTCGAGGCGGGCGGACGGCCGGAGACGTTCGCGCTCGACACCGCCATCGGGCCGACGTCGCGCAGCAGCTCCAGCGCGACCGGGTGCAGCGGCATCCGCAGCATCACCGTGCCGCGCGAATTGCCGAGATTCCACTGCAGACTCGGCGCGTGCGGCAGGACGATCGACAGGTCGCCGGGCCAGAACGCCTCGATGAGCGCGCGCGCCTGCGGCGGAACGCCGAGCACCAGACCGTCCACAGTGGACCAGGAACCGACGAGAACGCCGACCGGCATGTCCGGGCCGCGGTTCTTCGCCCGCAGCAACGCCTGGACGGCGCCGGAGTCGAACGCGTCGGCGCCAATGCCGTACACCGTGTCCGTCGGCAGGACGACCAGCCGGCTCGACCGCACCGCGGCAGCCGCCGCGGACAGGCCTTCGGCTCGGGATTCGCGCTTGCCGCAGTCGTAGACCGCACTCATGACGGGCAGCCTATCCCCCGGCGCGGAGGGGTTCGGAGCGCCCCGAGGCGGGATGGGGCCGGAGTGGCCTGGCTCCGGCGAGGGGGCGGGCTTGGCACGCGGTGCGGAGATCCGTGAAGGGCTCCTTGAGGGAATCAGATTCCCTCAAGGAGCCCTTCACGGACGGACGGGGGAGGGAGTGTGGGCCGGGCCGAGGTAGCCGAGCCCGATGCTGACCGTGTCGGCCGCTTCGACGACGAGCGCGCCGAGTTCGGCCTCGCGTTCGTCCAGTGCGATGGCGGAAAGCGCGCCGGACAGCGAAATCGCGGCGGCGATCTCGCCGGTGTGGTCGCGCACCGGGGCGGCGATGCAGGCCCGGCCCAGCGCGAGTTCCTCGATCTCGGTGGTGTAGCCGCGCCCGGCGGCCGCGGTCAGGTCGGCGCCGAGAGCGTCGAGGGTGGTGTGAGTGTGCGAAGTGAACCCGGGCAGCGGTTCGGCGCCGAGCAGTTCGGCTCGCTGCTCGGCGGTGGTGTCGAGCAGCAGGCTCTTGCCCATGCCGGTGGCGTGCAACGGATTGAGCTGCCCCATCAGAGAAAACGACTTCTGGGCCAACTGGCCTTCGACGTTCAGCAGGTAGAACAGCGACGAGCCGCGCCGCACCGCGACGTTCGCGCCCAGCCCGAGCTCCCAGGCCAGCCGCTGGGCGACCGGGCGGGCCTGCCGGTAGATCGGATTGTTGTTGAGCGCGATGCCCGCCATGGTCAGCACCGCCGGACCCAGCTCGTACAGCTGGCTCACCGGATCGCGCTGCACCAGCTCGGCCGCTTCGAGGGTCGCGAGCAGCCGCGAGGTGGTGGACACGCCCAGCCCGACCTCCGCGGCCACATCGGACACGCGCAGTGCGGGGCGGCCGGGGGTGAAGGCGCGAAGCACCGCCGAGGCTCGCTCGACGCTTTGATTGCCACCGGTCTCGGAAACCATGGTCCTGAGTATGGGTAGTAGTTGCATATTTCGCAAGTGGCGTGCAAAAGTTGGAGTCGACTTCCTGAACACTGGTGTTGGAGGGCTGCATGCGCATTGCCGACGTCACGACCTACGTGCTCAAACCCGCTGGTCGACGGGCGTATCTCGGCGCTCTGGAGGACGGCAGCGAACTGGGCGCGGACGAGGGTTACGTGGTGCGCGAGCCGTGGCGCAGCCTCTACTCCGGCCGGTTCGAGACGATGCTGGTGAAGATCACCGCGGACGACGGCACGACCGGATGGGGCGAGGCGCTCGCTCCCGTCGGCCCGGAGGTTGTCGCGACGGTCGTCGACCGGCTCCTGGCTGGTTGGCTGCGCGGCCGTGAGCTGACCGGACCGCGCCCGCTCTGGCACGGACTGCGCGACCTGATGCGGGAACGCGGCCACCTCGTCGGACATCAGGCCGATGCCCTCGCCGCCGTCGACATCGCGCTGTGGGATCTCTACGGCAAGCTGACCGGGCAGTCGGTCGCGCAGTTGCTCGGAGGCGCCCACCGGGACCACGTCGAGGTGTATATCTCCGGCCTCGCCCGCTCCACCGACGAGGAGCGTGCCGCCCTCGCCGCGGACTGGGCCAGCCAGGGTGCCACTCGGGTAAAGTTGGCTGCTGGCAAGGGAATCGAAGCTGACTTGGCGACCTTCGACGCGGTCGCCGCGTCCGCGCCGGAGATGAAGATCGCGCTCGACGCGCACTGGGCGTACCGGATCGGCGAGGCCGTCGAGCTGGGTCGCGAACTGGACCGGCGAGGTGCGTTGTTCTTCGAAGCGCCGCTGGTGCCCGAGGACGTCGACGGGCACCGCGAACTGGCCTCGCGCATCACGACGCCGGTCGCGGTCGGCGAGGCGATGCGCAACCGCTACGAATTCGCCGACTGGCTAGGCCGCCGCGCGCTGCGGCTGGCTCAACCGGACGTCGCGCGCACTGGCATCACCGAGGCAATGTCCATTGTGGAACTTGCTTCGGCTTGTCACGTTCCTGTTGTCTGTCACCATTCTGTCGGCCTCGGTGTCTCGCTGGCGGCCGGGATCCACGTGTCCGCGGCGAGTGCGGATACCCCGTACTTCGAGTACCAGCCCGACACGATTCCGGTGGCGCAAAGCATCCTGCGCACCCCGTTGACCGCGGGCCCGACCGGCTTCGCGGTGCCGGACGGGCCGGGGCTGGGCATCGACGTCGATGCTGATTTGGTTGCTACGCTTGCGAAGGAGAACTGAAGCTGTGTCGAACCCGCCGATCGGGCTCATTCCCATCCTGGCCACCCCGTTCGCTCCGGACGGATCGCTCGATGTGCCGTCGCTGCGCTCGCTGGTCGAATTCGAGCTGTCGGCGGGCGCTGACGGGGTTGCCGTCTTCGGCATGGCCAGCGAGGGTTTCGCTCTGTCCACTTCGGAGCGCGAATTGATTCTGCGCGAGGTACGCGCGGTGACCGGTCCGGGGGTTCCGGTCGTCGCGGGAGTGAACGGGACTGGGATCGCTCCGGCGCTGGAACAGGCGCAACTCGCCGCGGACGGCGGGGCCGACCAGATCATGGTCCTGCCGCCGTTCCTGGTGAAGCCCGGCCCGGGGCAGGTCGTGGAATTCTTCTCCGAGGTCGCCGCCCGCGCGGACCTGCCGGTGATGATCCAGGACGCTCCCGGCGTCACCGGAGTGTCGATCGATCCGGCGGCGGTGGCCGCGCTGGCCGGGGTCGAGGGCATCACGTCGATCAAGGTCGAGTCGCCGCCGACGCCGGTCAAGGTCGCCGCGGTGCGCGATTTCGGGATCGCCGTGCTGGGCGGGCAGAACGCGCAGGCGCTGATCGAGGAGTACGACAACGGTGCCGTCGGGACCATGCCCGCTTGCGAGTTCACCGACGTGTTGCGAGTGGTCCTGGACGATCTCGCTGCCGGACGCCGATCCGACGCACGCGCCGGGTTCGCGCGGCTGCTCCCGCTGATCCACCTGGGCGTGCGGCCGGGGCAAGCGTGGGCCGTGCACAAGGAAATCCTGGTGCGGCGGGGGATCATCGCTTCGGCGACCGTGCGGCTGCCCGCCCGGCCGTTGGATGCTGTGACCGGGAAGGCGTTGAACGAGATCCTCGACGAGCTGGCGTGGTGAGCCGGTCGGTCGTCGTCATCGGCGGCGGGTCGGAGATCGGGATCGCCATCGCCGAAGCGTTCGCCGGGGACCGCGTGACCGGCGCGGGCTTGGCGGCGGCGAACCACCCGGCGTATGCGGATTTCGTCGTCGCCGATGCGTCCACTTCGGATGGTGCGGACGCGATTATCCAGCACGCCGGGACCGTGGATGTCCTGGTCTTGGCCGCCGCCGCGCAGCCAGTTGCAGCGGCCGCCGACACCACTGACGCCCAGTGGCATTCCGCGATCTCCAACACTCTGGACGCGGCGTTCTACCCGGCCCGCGCGGCGCTGCGGGTGATGCCGCCGGGCGGGTCGATCGTCGCGGTGACCTCGGTGAACGGATTCCTGGCCGCGCCCGGACTGCCGGGTTATGCGGCAGCGAAGTCCGGAGTGGATGGTTTGGTGCGGCAGCTGGCGCTCGAGTACGGCCCGCGCGGTATCCGGGTGAATGCGGTCGCGCCGGGGATGATCGGCGGGACCGGCCTGCCGGGAGTGGCCGAGGGCTATCCGCTGGGTCGCACCGGGACTCCTCGTGAGGTGGCGGACGTGGTCGAGTTCCTGGCGTCCGGCCGGGCGTCGTTTGTGACGGGAGTGGTGTTGCCGGTGGATGGCGGGTTGTCGGTCGCGTCCCCCGCGGCGTTCCTGCGGCCGGATCTGCGGGCGCGGTTTCTGCCGGATTAGCGGGCGGCGGCCAGTTCTCGTCGTCGGGTCGCCAGCAGGGTGCAGCCGACCGCCGCCGCGTAGCCGAGGGCGACGACGGTCATCGGGACGCTCATCGACATCGTCAGTGAACGGTTTGGCGCGGCAGCTGGCGCTTGAGTATGGTCCGCGTGGTGTCCGGGTGAATGCGGTCGCCCCGGGGATGATCGGCGCGACCGCCTGCCCGGGGTGACCGAGGGCTATCCGCTGGGCCGCACCGGGACTCCTCGCGAGGTGGCGGACGTGGTCGAGTTCCTGGCGTTGTTTGTGACGGGCGTGGTGTTACGTGTGGACGGCGGGTTGTCGGTCGCGTCCCCCGCGGCGTTCCTGCGGCCGGACTTGCGGGCGCGGTTTCTGCCGGATTAGCGGGCGGCGGCCAGTTCTCGTCGCCGGGTCGCCAGCAGGGTGCAGCCGACCGCCGCCGCGTAGCCGAGGGCGACGACGGTCATCGGGACGCTCATCGACATCGTCGAGCCCGCGGTGAGCAGCGTGCCGAGCACCGCGGTTCCGAGCGCGCCTCCGGTCTGCCGGGCGGTGTTCAGGACTCCGCTGGCGAGCCCGGTGTGCTCCTCGGGCGGTGTCGACATCGCGACCGACGTCATCGCGGGCATCGCGATCGAGCAGCAGCACAGCACCACGCCGCCCGTCACCGCCATTGGCACGGAATCGGCCGCCACCAGCAGGATCGCGCCGAGACCGGCGAGGCTGAAGCCGATCAGCATCGGGACGCGAGGGCCGAAGCGCGCGGTGAGCCGTCCGCTGGCGGTGGCTCCGATGCCGATCGCGATGGTGAGCGGGAGCGTCAGCATGCCGGTTGCGTAGGCAGACTGGTGGAGCGGGCCTTGGAGGAACAGCGACAGGCAGAGCAGGGTGCCGTAGAGGCAGAAGTTGAAGAGCAGCCCGGCGGTGCTCGCGGCGGAGAACGGGCGGGACGAGAAAATCGCCAACGGCAGCATCGGATCGCGTCGTCGGCGCTCGACCAGGAGGAACGCGAGTCCGGTCAGCAAACCGACGGCGATCAGCGGCACCGCCCAGCCGGACCGGCCGACCTGGATCAGCCCGCCGGCGAGCGCGGACAGGGCGACGGTGCCGAGGACGAGCCCGTACGGATCGAGGCGGCGGTTGCGCTGCGGCGACTCGACGACATAACGGCAGGTCAGCGCGATGGCGAGCGCGGCGACCGGGACGTTGACCCAGAAGATCGCGCGCCAGTCGACCAGTGCGATGAGCACGCCGCCCGCCACCGGGCCGGTCGCGAGTCCGATGGCCGCGATGCCGCCCCACAGGCCGAGCGCGTGCGCCCGCGCTCGCGGTTCGGGGAATTGCCGGACGATCAGCGCGAGCGAACACGGCAGCAACGCAGCCGCGCCGATGCCCTGCAGCGTCCGCGAGAGGATCAACACCGAGATGGTCGGGGCGATCGAACACAGCGCGGACCCGACCCCGAACACGACGGTCCCCAGCACGCACACCCGCCGCGAGCCGTAGCGGTCGCCGAGCGAGCCCGCGGTGAGCATGCCCGCGGCCAGCGCGATGGTGTAGCTCGCGATCACCCATTGCTCACCGCCTAGGCCGCCGCCGAGGTCGCGCCGGATCGCTTCGACAGCGACGTTCACCACGGTCGCGTCGAGCTGGACGATGAAGAACGGCAGGCAGAGCGCGATCAGTGCCAGTCGTTGCTTGCGTGCGGAGTTTGTTGCGGTCACGAGACAAGGGTGACCCGGGAATCGTTCGGTGTGGGCCGAAGGGTCAGAGGTAGTGCCGTTGGTTCCGCTTCTCTTCGGCGTAAGTCTCGTACGCCGCTTGTGTGGAGGCTAAATCGGACACTTCGCTCACCGGTACCTCCCACCACGCCGAGCCCGGCGGGTTGGGCGCGAGCGGATCCGTCTCCACGTGCACCACTGTCGTCACCGAATTCGCCTTGGCCTGCTTCAACGCCGCTCGGAACTCGTCCACAGTGGACGCACGAAGCACCGTCGCACCGAGGCTCGCCGCATTGGCCGCGAGGTCGACCGGAAGGACGTCGTCCTCCAGCAAGCCGTTCTCGGCGCGATACCGGTAGGAGGTGCCGAACCGTTGTGAGCCCAGCGATTCCGACAGCGACCCGATCGACGCGAACCCATGATTCTGTACCAGCACGATGATCACCTTGAGCCGTTCGGCGATCAGCGTGACGAGTTCCTGCGCCATCATCAGATACGAGCCGTCGCCGACCAGCACCACGACCTCGCGGTCCGGCGCGGCCAGCTTCACCCCGACGCCCGCGGCGATCTCGTATCCCATGCAGGAGTACGCGTATTCCACGTGGTACGCCTTGGGATCTCTCGCCCGCCACAGCATCTGCAGGTCGCCGGGCATGGAACCGGCGGCGTTGATCACGACGTCGCTGTCGTCGAGCGAGCGGTTCAGCGCACCGAGGATCTCTGTTTGCGCGGGCAGGGGAGCGTGCCCGAGGTCGAAGCAGGCGTCGGCGGCGCGGTTCCACTCGTCGGCAAGTTGTCGGGTCCGCGCGCGGTAGGCGTCGGAGACCTGCCAGCCGGACAGCGCGGCCGTCAAGGCTTCCAGGCCGCGCCGGGCGTCGGCGACCACCATCTCGGCGGAGTGTTTCGCGGCGTCGAACCGGGCGGCGTTGAGGTTCACGAACCGCACGTCCGGGTTGCCGAAGACGGTGTGCGAAGCGGTGGTGAAGTCGCTGTACCGGGTGCCGATTCCCAGGACGACGTCGGCTTCCGCGGCCAGGGCGTTCGCGGCGGAAGTGCCGGTGGAGCCGAGACCGCCGACCGCGCACGGGTGGTCCCACGGCACCGCGCCCTTGCCCGCATGGGTGTCCGCCACGGGGATCCCGGTCGCCGAGGCGAACGCGCGCAGCTCCGGCCAAGCCTCGGAGTACACGACGCCGCCACCCGCGACGATCAGCGGCGCTTTCGCCGAACGCAGCAGCTCTGCGGCACGGGCCAAGGCTTCCGGAGCAGGTACCGGACGGTCGACGTGCCAGACGCGGCGGCGGAAGAAGTCCTCCGGCCAATCGTAGGCTTCGGCCTGCACGTCTTGCGGCAGCGCGAGCGTGACGGCCCCGGTTTCCACCGGATCGGTCAGCACGCGCATCGCGGCGAGAGCGGCTGGGATCAGTTGTTCGGGCCGGGTGATCCGGTCGAAGTACTTCGAGACCGGGCGGAAGGCGTCGTTCACCGAGACGTCGCCGTAGCGCGGATCCTCCAGCTGCTGCAGCACCGGATCCGGAACCCGGCCCGCGAAAACGTCGCTCGGCAGCAGCAGTACGGGGAGCCGGTTCGTGGTGGCCAGCGCGGCTCCGGTGATCATGTTCGTGGAGCCGGGACCGGTGGACGCGGTGCAGGCGAACGTCTGGAGCCGGTTGCGCATTTTCGCGAACGCGGTCGCGGCGTGCACCTGGCCTTGCTCGTTGCGGGCGAGGTAGTAGGGGAGCTCGCCGGAGTGCGCGGCCTGCAGCAGGGCTTGGCCCAGCCCGGCGACGTTGCCGTGCCCGAAAATCCCGAAGCAGCCCGGAATCAGCCGGTGTTCGATGCCGTCGCGCTCGGAGTACTGGTTGGCGAGGAAACGCACCAGGGCTTGCGCGGTGGTCAGCCTCATCGTGCGCCTCCGAAGGGCAGCCGCGGGTCGACGTCCTGGGATTCCCAAGTCTGGCGCACCCACGCGTGAGCCGGGTCGTCGCAGATCAGCCACGCCCGTTCGGGTCCGGGACCGGCCATCACGTTCAGGTAGTACAGGTCGTAACCGGGCGCGGCCATCGACGGCCCGTGCCAGCCGTGCGGAATCAGCACGACGTCGCCGCTGCGGACCTCTTCCAGAATGTCGATCGGGCGCTCGGCAGTGCCGTAAACACGTTGGTAGCCCATGCCGCCGCCAGCGACCTCGAAGTAGTAGATCTCCTCCAGTTCGCTTTCGCCCTCGCGCGCCTCGTCGTGCTTGTGCGGCGGGTAGGACGACCAGTTCCCGCCCGGCGTAAGGACTTCGCAGACGAGCAATTGGTCGGCGTCGAAGGTGTGCGGGAGGCAGTAGTTGTTGACCTGGCGGCTGCAGTTTCCCGCGCCGCGCAGTTCGGTCGGCACGCCCGAGGCCGGGCCGTAGCGGGCGGGCAGCCGCTTCGAGGTTTTCGCCGACGGTAACGCGAATCGGCCTTGACCGGTGAGCGTGGCTTCGGCGTCCCTTGGCAGGTAAGCGAAATCGGTGACCGCGTCGAAAACGCCGGTACGGCCGGTCAGCTCGAACTTCGCACCGTCGACCGACACCGTGCAGCTGCCGGACAACGGAAGCACGAGCGTTTCCGCGTCGCCGGTGGAGAAAGTCTCGGTGCCGTCGAGTTCCAGCATGCGCAGGCCGGAGTAACCCCATCCGGCTGATTCGGGCGTGATGACAAGGCTGAACTGGTTCACAACAACCCCACCGCCGTATCGACTGCCTTGGCCACGTCACCGTCGTGCGGATAGAGCAGCGACCGTCCGACCACCAAACCCTGCACCGTCGGCAACGCCAGCGCCTCCTGCCAGGACGCGAACGCCGCGTCCGGGTCGGTCACTTCGCCGCCGAGCAGCACGGCGGGCAGCGTGGAGGCGGCCAGCACGCGCTCCATCTCGGCGACCACCGGCAGCTTCAGCCAGGTGTAGGCCGAGGAACGGCCGAGTCCGGACGCGATCGTGATGGACCGGATGACTGCCTCGGGGGAGAGATCGTTCTTGATTTTCCCGTTGATCCAACCGGACAGGAACGGCTCGACCATCGCGAGCAGCTTCCGGTCGGAGAGCGAGTCGATGGCCTTCGCGGTGTTCTCCAGGACGCTCGGCGTCGCCGGGTCGTCCAGGCAGATCCGGGTGAGCATCTTCCCGCCGTCGAACCGCATCCGGGCGATGGTTTCCGCGTCGTAGCAGGCGAACCGGTCGTCGATCTCGAAGCTCGACCCGGCCAGCCCGGTGCGGTTCATCGACCCGAGCACGGTCTTGCCGTCGAGCACGCCGAGCAGCAGCAGGTCGTCGATCACGTCCGGGGTCGCGAGCACGCCGGTGACGCCCGGGCGTTCCAGCGCGAGACACAGCCGCTCCAGCAACTCGCCGCGATCGGCCATCGCCAGCGGATCCGCGCCGACCGCGTTCGCCCCGCGCGCGGGATGATCGGCCGCGATGATCATCGCCGCGCCCTTGTCGTTGAACGGCGATTTCGCCCGTATCCGGTTCGCGGCCGCCTCGGCGATCGCGTCCGGATCGTGCACCCGTTTGGCGACGATCCTCTCGACGGTATTCATTCCGCTCCCTCGAGCCTGCGCAGCACCTGGTCTTCCGTCGGCATCGCGTCCGAGCACGCGAGTTCCCCGGCGACGTGCGCGCCCGCCGCGTTCGCGAACCGCATGATCCGCTCGATGTCCCAGCCGGACAACAGCCCGTGCACCAAAGCACCGCCGAACGCGTCGCCCGCGCCGAGACCGTTGACCACTTCCACCGGAACCGGCGGCACCTCCACCTCGCCGGTGTCGTCCACCGCGAGCACGCCCTTCGGTCCCTGCTTCACCACCGCGAGCGAGATACCCTTGTCTCGTAACGCTTTCGCTGCGTCCCTCGGTTCACGCACAGCCACCGCGGTATCGCATTCGTCGAGGTTGCCGACCGCGACCGTCGCGTGTTCCAGCGCCTTGCCGACCCATTCGCGCGCCTGCTCGCGGGACTCCCAGAACATCGGCCGGTAGTCGAGATCCAGCACGGTGATTCCCTTGCGGCCACGGGCTTCCAGTGCGGCGAGCGTGGCCGAGCGGCTCGGCTCCTGGGACAGCCCGGTCACCGTCGCCCAGAAGACTTCCGCCGAGCGGATCGCGTCGAAATCCAGGTCGTCGGCCGTGATGTCGAGGTCCGGAGCCTTCGGGAAACGGTAGAAGTAGAGCGGGAAATCGTCCGGCGGGAAAACCTCGCAGAACGTCACCGGCGTCGGCAGCTGCGGCGAAGTCCCGACGAACCGGTCGGCCACGCCGTATCCCGCGAGCGCGCGACGCAGGAACCGGCCGAACGGATCGTCGCCGGTTTTGGTGATCACCGCGCTGCGCCGGCCGTACCGGGCAGCCGCGACCGCGACGTTGGTCGCGCTGCCGCCGAGGTATTTGCCGAACGAGGTGACGTCTTCCAGGCCGACGCCGGTCTGCAGCGGGTAGAGGTCCACCCCGATCCGGCCCATCGTGACGAGGTCGAACCCCGTGGTCATCGCGTCCTCCTCGCAGGCTGTGCTCCGACCGTGCCCCGTGGCCGAGGACTTTGTCAAGACATATGGACATACGCGGTAGGCTTCGGTGATGAGCACCAGTCCGGCCTGGGACCCGGTCCGCGGGATCGCGGTGGACCCGGCGAGCCCCGAGCCGCTGTACTTCCAGGTCGCGCGCCAGCTGCACGCCGCGATCGACGACGGCCGCCTCCCCGCGGGCTCCCGGCTCGCCAACGAACTCGACCTCGCGGCGGGGCTGCGGCTGTCGAGGCCGACCGTGCGGCAGGCGATTCAGTCGCTGGTCAACCAGGGTCTGCTGGTGCGCAAACGCGGCGTCGGCACCCAGGTGGTGCGCACGAAAGTCGCCCGGCCGCTGCGCCTGAGCAGCCTGTTCGACGACCTCGCCGGGCTGGGCGAAACGCCGTCGTCGCAGGTGCTGGTCAACCGGGTCGAACCCGCCGATGCCGAGACCGCCGCTGTGCTGGAGGCTCCCGAGCTGAAGCAAGTGCGCCGGTTGAAGCGGATCCGCTGCACGGGAGGCGGACCGCTGGCGATCATGAACAACTGCCTCCCGGACGGGATTCTCGACGTCGGCGACGACGAATTGCGCTCCCACGGGCTCTATCAACTGCTGCGGCAGACGGGGATCCGGCTGCATTCGGCGCAGCAGAGCATCGGTGCGCGGCTGGCGACCGAGGAAGACGCGGAGCTGCTGGACGAATCGCCCGGCGCGGCGTTGCTGACGATGCAGCGCACGACGTACGACGAAACGGGCCGGGTGGTCGAGTACGGCTGGCATGTTTACCGGGCGTCGCGGTATTCGTTCAATCTGCCGCTGACGCACGGGCCGCAGTAGAAGATTTCCCTGCGGACCGCCTCGTCTCCTTGGTCAGTCTTCCTCGTCGTGTACCCGGGTGAAGTCCGGCTTCCGCCGCTCGCGATGCGAAGCGAGCCCTTCGCGGACCTCGGGACCGGCGAAACCGTAGAACTCCAGCGCCAGCGAGGAGTCGAAGATCGCGCCCGCGAGCTGCCGGTACCAGAGGTTGAGGCTCTGTTTCGTCCAGCGGATCGCGTTCGGCGCGCCGTTCGCGAGTTCGTGCGCGATCTCCCGCGCGGTCGGCAGCAGCCCGGCCTCTTCCTCGACGCACAGCGACACGAGACCGATCCGCTCGGCCTCGGCTCCGGTCATCGGACGGCAGGTCATCAGGTAGTACTTGGCCTTCGCCATCCCGCAGAGCAACGGCCAGCACACCGCCGCGTGGTCGCCCGCCGCGACGCCGAGGCGCGTGTGGCCGTCGATGATCTTGGCGTTGGCGGCGGCCACGGAGATGTCCGACAGCAGCCCGGCGACCAGGCCCGCGCCGACGGCCGGGCCGTGGATCGCGGAGACGGTCGGCTTTGAGCAGTCGATGACGTTGTAGACCAGGTCGCGGGCCTCGCGCATGGTGCGCGAACGGGCCTCGAAGTCGTTCGCCAGCTTCTCGACCAGGTCGAATGATCCGCCCGCGGAGAACCCTTTGCCCTCGCCGCGCAGCAGGACGGCCTTGACCTCGGGGTCGCGGTCGAATTCGCGCCAGATGTCGGCGAGTTCGCCGTGCGCGTCCTCGCTGACCGCGTTGAGGTGCGGCGCGTCCAGGACGAGTTCGATGACGCCGTCCTCGTCCGGCCCGTCGACCCGCAGGTTCTCGAACTGCGCGTAGCGGCTCATTCAGCTTCCCTCCGTCGTCCGGAACATCTGCGCCACCATGCCATTGCTCCGGACGCTGCCGCCAGATCACGTACGTTCTTCGGACAGTTCGACGGCGAGGCTGGTGCTCAGTCCGGAGGGGCCGAGCAGATCGAGGGTGACCGAACGAGCGCCGGGGCTCGTGCGCAGTTGCGCGGGCTGCCCGCAGAACAGCGGCGCCTGATTGCGATGGCTGATCCGGCGCACCCGAGAGGCGGGGGATTCGAGCCGCAGCACCTCGGCCAGCGCGAGCGACATCAACGGCCCGTGCACGACGAGGCCGGGATATCCCTCGATCCTTGTGGCATACGGCCAGTCGTAGTGGATGCGGTGCGCGTTCGCGGTAGCCGCGGAAAACCGCATCAGCAGCGTCGGATCGGTGGCGAACTCCCAGCTCTGCCCGTCGGTGCGGCGGAACGGCGACCCCACGGGTTCGAGCGCGGCAGCGGTTTCCGGGACCGCGGGCGCGGCGGGCGGTCCGGCCTCGCGGTAAAGCATGTCCTGGCGCTCCTCGACGTACGGTGTTCCGTCCATTCCGGACAGTTCAGTGCGCACCTGGACGATCACCAACTTCCCCGAACGGCCGGACTTTTCGGTGACAGAGTCCACAATGGATTTTCGTCGTACGGTTCCGCCGACTTTCGGTGCGCGGTGCACCACGACCTCGCCGCCGGCGAACATCCGCCGCGGCAGGTCGACCGGCGGCAGGAAACCGCCGCGGACCGGATGGCCGTCGAGACCGAGTTGGGACGACACCGGCCAGCGCGGGAGCGCGACCCAATGCCACAACGGCGGGAGGTCGTCGCCTTCGACTGGGGCGGGGAGCCCGTTGTCGAACAACGCCGCCAGTGCGGCGACCGGGCCGGGTTCGAGCACTTCTTCGCTGGTGACGGCGTACGGTTCCCAGGCTTCCGGTGCGGACATGGGTTCCTCGGATCTGGTTTCGGACGAGGCAGTCGGCTGAATACTTTATCAGGAATCACCCCGTGCCTCGCGGTGCTGCTCGCTCGGCTATCCGCAGCAGTTGGCCGTGGTGAACGGCGGCCGGTGGCGAGTCTTGAACAGGGCGGCTTATGTAATACTTTATCTGCTCGAACGTCCGCCAGAGGGGAGGCCGGGGCGATGCCCGAAACCACGGGCGCGGGACTGCGCCGCAGCGGTCCGGCGAACCTGAAAGCGCTGGCCGCGCACGAGATCCGGCGACGGGTCTTCTCCGGCCAGTTGCGCGCCGGGGCGAAGATCGACCAGGAGGCGCTGGCGGACGAACTCGGCATCAGCAAGCTGCCCGTCCGGGAGGCCTTGATCACGCTCGACCACGAAGGCGTGGTGGAGCACATCGCCCGCCGAGGCGCGTTCGTGGCGCGGATGACGCGCGACGACATCCGCGACCACTACCGCGTGTTCGGCCTCGTTTCCGGCCTGGCCGCCGAGCGCGCGGCGAAGAACCTCTCGCCGGAAAGCCTGCAGGCATTGCACGATCTGGCGGACCGGATGGAGTCCGGAGTGGACCGTGCCGAACAGGAACGGCTGAACTTCGAGTTCCACCGCAGGATCAACTACGCCGCCGATTCCCGCCGGCTGGTGTCGATCCTGGGCATCCTGGCGAAAACGGTGACGCACGGGTTCTACGAGGCGCACGAGGACTGGCCGGAGAAGGCGCACGACGACCACCGGAAGATCCTGAACGCACTCAGCGCCCGGTCGGCTTCGCGAGCCCGGTCCATTGTGGAGAAACACTTCTCGGACGGCGGCGAGCGTGCGGTTTCCTTGCTGGAGAAGCAAGGTTTCTGGGAACGCTGACTCCGGGCGTCAGTGTCGTTTCAGCAGCTGTGCCAAGTGGACGCCGCGTACTCCGGTCAGTTGATCGGCTTGGGTGCGGCAGGAGAAGCCGTCGGCGAGGAACACGGCATCCGGGTTGTCTCGCAAGGCCGGGAGCAGTGCGTTCTCCGCTACGGCGACGGAAACGTCGTAGTGTCCGCGTTCCATGCCGAAGTTCCCGGCCAGGCCGCAGCAGCCAGCGAGGGTGTGCAGTTCCGCTCCGGTCGTCGCCAGCAGAGCTTGGTCGGCCTCGAAACCCATCACCGAGTGATGGTGGCAATGCGGCTGCGCGACCACTGTGACGCCGGACAGATCGGGTGCTTGCCAGCCGTCGGTCTTGGCAAGGAGTTCAGCGAGCGTCGTGACCGCGGCGGAGATCGTTGCGGCGTCCGGATCGTCGGGGAACAGGTCCAGCAGATCGGACCGCAGGACGGCGGTGCACGACGGTTCGACGCCGACGATCGGGAGCCCGGCCTGCGCGTACGGGCGCAGCGTGTGCACGAGATCGCGGAGCTTCCGGCGGGCGGTGTCGAGCTGGCCGGTGGTGATCCAGGTGAGCCCGCAGCACGGCCGGCGCGGCGGGACGAGCACGCGATATCCGGCGTCGGCTAGCACGGCCGCGACCGCTTCGGCGACCTCGGTGTCCATGCCGTCCGAAAAGGAATCCGCCCACAGCACGACTTCCGGCCCCTGCTCGCGGATCCTTCGCCGGGACCGGGTGAACGGGCGGCGGGCGAACCTCGGTGCGCGGCGGCGTGTGTCCACTCCAGACAGTGCTAACAGGACCTTCTCGACTGGGCGCACCGACATCAGCGCATTGACGACGAGCGGGCCGAGAACCGGGATTCGGTGCAGCAGGCGGATCCAGTCCGGCAACCGGCCCAGCGTGTAATGCGACATAGGCCGGATCTTGTGCCGGTACTTCCGGTGTAGGGCCTCGGATTTGTACTGCGCCAGGTCCACTCCGGCCGGACAGTCGCTGCTGCATGCCTTGCAGGACAGGCAAAGGTCGAGCGATTCGTACACCGCGTCGTCCGACCAGCCGGACACCAGCGAGCCGTTCGCGACCTCCTGCAGCACCCGGGCGCGGCCGCGCGTGCTGTCCTTCTCGTCGCGAGTGGCCAGATAGGACGGACACATGAAGCCGCCGGCGGCCCGGTTGTCGGCGCGGCATTTCCCGACTCCGACGCAGCGGTGCACGGCGCGGGCGAAGTCGCCGCCGTCGTGCGAGAAGGAGAACCCGCCCGCGACGACCGGGAGCGGATGTGCTTGCGGGCGGCGGAGATCGGCGTCGAGCGGGTGCGGCCGGACGACGACGCCCGGGTTGAGGAGGTCGCCGGGATCGAACAGGTTTTTGACCGCGCCGAACAGTTCGATCGTCTCGGCCGAGTACATCTTCGGCAGCAGTTCGCCGCGCGCCCGGCCGTCGCCGTGCTCGCCGGAGAACGAGCCGCCGTAACCGACGACCAGATCCGCGGCGGCGGTCATGAACGCGCGGAATACCGACGCGTCGCGTTCGAGCGGCAGCCCGAGCCGGACGTGCACGCAGCCGTCGCCGAAGTGGCCGTACGGGAGCCCTTCGAGACCGTATTCGTCGAGGAGAGCGTCGAAATCCCGCAGGTACGCGCCGAGCCGTTCGGGCGGGACGGCGGCGTCTTCCCAGCCTGGCCAGGCTTGCTCGCCGGTCGGAGTCCGGCCAGCCAGCCCGGCTCCGTCCTCGCGGATCCGCCACATCGCGGCGGCCTCGGCGCCGTGGGCCAGCACGACGTGGTCGAGCGCCTGGGAATCATGGACGAGCCGCTCAGCGTTGTGCCGTGCCTCGGCTTCCGTCTCGCCGCCGACCTCGATCATCAGCCAGCCGCCGCCATCCGGGAGCGCGGGCACGTTGCCGCGATGGTGGCGCACGAGGTCGACCAGTCGCGCGTCGAGCCCCTCGACGGCCAGCGGCCGATGCGGCAACAGCCCGGGCACTACGTCGCCAGCCGTCGCCATGTCCGGATAGCCGAGCACGACCAGCAGCCGCGCGGGGGAGATGTCGACCAGGTCGACCGTCGCCTCCAGCGTGACCGTCAGGGTGCCTTCGGTGCCGACCAGCGCGCGGGCGAGCGAGCGGCCGTTCTCCGGCAGCAGGTGCTCGAGCGAGTAGCCGGAGACCTGACGGCTGAACCGGCCGAATTCGGTGCGCAGCAAGCTAAGCCGGGTGTCGATCAGTTCGGCGAGACCCGGCACCGCTTCGGAGGGGCCTGCGGTGAACTGGCGTCCGATGCCGTCGACCACGCTCAACTCGCGAACGTTGTCCGCGGTCCGGCCGTAGGCGATCGCGTGCGGGCCGCAGGCGTTGTTGCCGATCATGCCGCCGAGCGTCGCGCGGGCGTGCGTGGACGGGTCGGGACCGAAGCGCAGCCCGTGCGGCGCGGCGGCGCGCTGGAGGTCGGCGAGGACGACGCCGGGCTGGACGACCGCGGTCCGCGCTTGCGGGTCAAGGTCGACAATGCGGTTGAGGTGCCGCGAAAAGTCGATCACCATGCCCGGCCCGATCGCGTTGCCCGCGACCGACGTGCCCCCGCCGCGACTGGTCAGCGGGACACCGTGACGGCGGGCGATCTCGAGAGCCGCGAGAACGTCGCCAGTCTCTTTCGGGAGCACGACGACCTGCGGCACGACACGGTAATTGGACGCGTCCGTGGAGTACTCGGCGCGACGGCGGACGTCGGCGTGCACCTCGCCGCGAAGGTTCGCGCGGAGGTCGGCGAGCAGGTCAGTTTCGATGGGCATCCCGGCCTGAATTTAGGTGTTTGAAACTGTGCCGTCAATCCGTACGCTGACGCGATGACCTCGGGACGGAGGGGACCGCCGCCGGAGCTGGCCCGGGTGCGGCGGGTGAGCGTGGTGGATTCGCTGGTCGAAGAGATGACCCGCAAAATCCTCGGCGGCGAATGGCCTCCCGGGACCGCCCTGCCGTCGCTGCGGCACTTCGCGGCCTCGGCCGGGGTGTCGATGCTGACCGTCCGGGAAGCAGTCCGGACGCTGCAGGCGCGCGGCTGGGTCGAGACGCGCCAGGGCGTCGGAACGTTCGTACTGGAACCCTCGGCGGCGCGGTTCGTCCCGTGGCAGCTGGGCGCTTCGGACGTGGCGGAGTATCGCGAGCTGGTCGAGGCCAGGGAAGCGATCGAGTCGACCATCATCGCTCTGGCCGCTCGCCGTCGAACCGCCGCTGAGCTGGCGGTCTTGACGGACCTAGTCGACCGAATGGCGGCAGCTTTGACCGACCGCGACCGTTTCCTGGAAGCGGATGCGGAATTCCACGTCGCGCTGGCCGAAGCCGCACATAACCGGATCCTGCTGCGCAGCATGCTCGCGATCCGCCTCCCGCTGCGCCGCCTGATGGCCGACCGTCTCCTGGAGGAACTCACCGAACACGGCGACCTTTCCCGGTCGTGGGAAGACCACCGGACGATCGCGTCTGCGGTCCGCGCGGGTGCTTCGGAGCCAGGATGTGCCGCCCTGACACGAATCGCCGCCCGGGGCCGGTCCTATGTGGACTCGAAGCTAGCGGGTTTGCCGTCTGGTGGCCCGGGTAACCGGCCTACCGACGACTCCGGGAGGTGATCGAGGTGGCCGCGCACGTGGACGACGCCCTGTGGACGGAATTCCACCGGGTGGTGAACATGACCTCGCGGGAGCTGGCCGACTGGCTGCGCACCCGGGAAGCCGGCATGGAGACGGAGCCGCTGCCGGACCAGGCGGGTCCCGCGACCGGCCGTCAGGTGCTGTCGATCCTGGGCAAACGCCGGTCGGATGTGAACGAGCGCGATGTCGAGGTGATGCGCGACGTGGTGGACCGGGTGCACGCCTCGCGCCGGGACGACCTGGAACCGGTGGCAGGCGACGCGGGGTGGCGGCAGGGGTTGATGTCGCTGGGCCATGATCCGGTGAAACCGGTGCGGGACTGATCCTGGCCGGGTTCTCCAGGGTGGCCTCGGTAGCGCGCAAGGCTCGCCCTCGTCGCGACGGGCTCGGCACGCTGTATCCGTGAGGGGAACCCTGAGGGAATCAGATTCCCTCAGGGTTCCCCTCACGGACCTTCGCAGCAACGGAGCCACCCAGCCCATCTCGCCAGACGGTGCACAGCATCCGCTGATCGGCACCGCCACAACGAGCCCGCCCGCCCACCGCACTGCTGAGAAAGTTCCATGGGGTCCTACGAGTCTGGCGTGAGTGATTTCGTCGCGCCCGGCTCGGCTTGGGCGTGCTCGGCAGGAGGGAACCTGAAAGACTCGGCCCGCCAGGAGGGAACCCGAAAAGACCCGGCCCAGCAGGCATAAGCCCCGGGCCTCGGTGCGCCCCCGGGACGCACCGAGGCCTGGGGTTCTTCCCCTCGGCCGGTGGTTCGTGGTCAGCCGCCTGCCATGGCTCCGATGATCAGGAACGGTTCGGCTCCGGAAAGGACCGGGGCGGGCAGGGCGGTGTCCGGGGCGGTGTTCGACAGGTCTTCCTCGCAGGCGAAGAACCGGACGAACGCCCGGCGTTTGCCGGTGGTCGTGTCGCGGACCGTGCCGCGCAGTTGGGGGTACGCGCGTTCCAGGGCGTCCAGCAGGGTTTCCCGCGTCGGCGGGTCCTCTACCGGCAGCTGGATCTCCCCCTCGACCTTCGCCAGGCGGCGCAGGTGCGTGGGCAGCTTGACGCGGACGACGGTGGTCATCGCAGGGTTTGCACCTCGACCGAGCACACCGCGGGCAGGTCGCGCACGATCGGGGCCCAGCTTTCGCCCGCGTCGTTCGAGGCGTAGACCTGGCCGCCGGTGGTGCCGAAGTAGATGCCTGCTTCGTCGAGGGAGTCGACGGCCATCGCGTCGCGCAGGATGTTCACGTAGCAGTTTTCCTGCGGCAGGCCGGCGGTGAGCGGTTCCCATTCGTCGCCGCCGGTGCGGCTGCGGTACACGCGCAGTTTGCCCTCCGGCGGATAGTGCTCGGAATCGCTGCGGATCGGGACCACGTACACGGTTTCCGGTTCGTGCGGGTGCACCGCGATCGGGAAACCGAAGTCGCTCGGCAGGTTGCCGCTGATCTCGCGCCAGTTGTCGCCCGCGTCGTCCGAGCGCATCACGTCCCAGTGCTTCTGCATGAACAGCACGTCGGGCCGCGACGGGTGCAGGGCGATGCGGTGCACGCAATGGCCGACCTCGGCATCCGGGTCCGGGATGCCCTCGGAGTGCAGGCCGCGGTTGATCGGCTGCCAGGTTTCGCCGCTGTTGTCGCTGCGGAACGCGCCCGCGGCGGAGATCGCGGTGAACATCCGCTTCGAGTTCCGCGGGTCGAGGATGATCGTGTGCAGGCACAGCCCGCCCGCGCCCGGCTGCCAGCCCGGCCCGGACGTGTGCTTGCGCAGCCCGGTCAGCTCCCGCCAGCTCTTCCCGCCGTCGGTGCTGCGGTAGAGCGCCGCGTCCTGCGCGCCCGCGTACACCGTGTCCGGGTCGGTCAGCGACGGTTCCAGGTGCCAGATCCGGGTGAACTCCCACGGCTTCGGCGTTCCGTCGTACCAGAGGTGCTCGCCCGCCCCGCCCTCGTAGACGAACTCGTGGTCGACCTGGTTCCAGGTCTTCCCGCCGTCGTCGGAACGCTGGATCAGCTGCCCGAACCAGGACGTGGACTGCGACGCGTACAGCCGGTCCGGGTCCGCGGGCGAGCCGGCGAGGTGGTAGACCTCCCAGCCGCCGAAGTGCGGGCCGTCGACCTCCCACCGCGTGCGTCCCTCGTCCGAGGTGAGGATGAACGCGCCCTTGCGCGTGCCGACCAATACTCGAACTCCAGGCATGCTTTCTCCCTGACAACGGGCTGTGACCTGGTTCAACCTAACCTCGCCAGCCGGGAGCCGCCTCTCCATTCTTGCGCTCCCTCCGACGCCAGCGGAGGCAGCGCGACCAGCACCGGAGGCGACCACGCGGGCGCGACCTCCAGCCGGACGTCCTGGCGCAGCGGCACCGGCCCGGCCCGGATCCGCACCGGGCGCGCGGCCGACCCGACCGCCTGCACGCTCGGCGCGAGCTGCGCGCGCGGATCGCCAGCTGAGGGCAGCGCGCAGGCGAGCAGCCGGTAGGTGCCTGGAGGCACGTCGAAGAGGGTGAACTCGAGGTCGGGCCCGAGCAGCGAGCCGCTGACCGGGACGCCGCGCGCCGACGACCCGGCGAACAACCCGACGTACACCGCCGGCGCCCCGTCGAGCGCGGCGACCGCCGCCGGGCTCAGCAGCGCGCGGCCGGTGACGGCTCCGCCCGCGCAGTCCGGGCCCGCGACCCGCACCGGTTCCGGCGGGTGCTCGGCGAGGAGGCCGGGCAGCTGCCGGAACCGGTGCGGGCTCACCCCGACCGCCGCGGTGAAGCGCGTGGTGAACGTGCCCGGCGCGGAGAACCCGACCTCGTGGCAGATGTCGACCACCTTCTCGCCGGTGTCCAGCAGCAATTCCTTGGCGAGCTGGAAGCGTTGCGCGGCAAGGAATTTCCCCGGCGGCAGGCCGATCTCCCGCTCGAACGCGCGCGCCAGGTGGAACGGGCTGTACCGGACGTGGTCGGCCACGTCCTCGAGCGTGAGCTGCCGGGTGCGTCCGGCGGCCAGGAACCTCGCCGCCTCGAGCACGGCGTCCCGCATGTGCACACCTCCTCGGATGTGCCGTCATGGTAAATCCGGGGACCGACAATTCCGGGCGTCCGCTGTTTGCGGCTCGATGACGACGGGCCGGGCGTGGACGTTTGACGCAGTCGGGCAGCGAGTTGTGGGTGAGATACGGCGGAGCGAGGCAGCTGCTGGGCGCGGATCCAGGGCGATCCGGGGTGACAGTTGAGTACGCAGCCGTCCGCCAGTTGCTGCGAAGCGAGGCAATTCGGCTACTCGCTTTTACCGCGGTGCGAAACCGGTGTGCAGCGGGATCGGCCGCCGCGGCTGCTCGCCTTCCGAGGGTCACTTCGCCGCGGCGCGGCTGGCGTTGAAACGCGCCTTCTTCTGCCGGTTCCCGCACGTGTTCATGTCGCACCAGCGACGGGTGCGGCTCTGGCTGGTGTCGAAGAAGGCGGCCTGGCAGGTCGGCGAGGCGCACAAGGCCAGTTTTCCGTCGCGTTCGCCGGAGATGATGCTGATCGCGTCGGCGGCGATCACGCCGAGGGCGTCTTCGACGGAGGTGAGCTGCCAGCGCCGTTCGCCGTCAGGCGTCAGGACGGCTGCGGCGCGGCCCTGGGCACTGCGGTCGTTGATGACCTGGACGGCGGACGCGGGCAGCGCCTCGTGGCGTGCGGCCGCGGTCGCGGCGGCGTGAATCGACTCCCGCAGTTCCTTGGCGAGTTCGAGCTGGTCAGCGCTACAGGACTCCACGGCCAGGCCGCTCACCGCCAGCCAGTCGGCGAGCCGCTCGGGGGTGGGAATGCGCTCGACAGCGTCGCCGCAGCGTTCGGTGAGAGTCGCCGTGAAGCTCGTCGCGAGCACAGTGCCGAGGCGGAAGTCAGGGAACGCGGAAGGCATGGAACCAGCTTAGCCGGTTGCGCTCGAGTGCGGCCGGCTGCTAGAACCGTCTTAGCCGGTTCCACTTCATCGAGGAGGACTCATGACCGCTCTGACCAGCGAGGTAGAGGCGTTCGAGGCCCGCGCGACGGACGCTGACCTCGAAGATCTGCGGGCTCGACTAGCCGCGGCGAGGCTTCCGGAGGCCGAAACGGTGCACGGCCCCCGCCGATGGGATCAGGGCGTTCCGCTCGCTGATCTGGTCGATCTCGTGAACTACTGGCGCACTGAGTACGACTGGCGGGCCTTCGAGGAGCGTCTTGACCGGATCGGTCAGTTCCGCACGACGATTGACGGCCTGGGAATCCACTTCCTGCACCGCCGGTCCCCGCGTGCGGATGCCACTCCGCTGATCATGACGCACGGGTGGCCGGGCAGCATCGCGGAGTTCGTCGACGTCGTGGACGAATTGGCGGATCCGGACGACGCCAGCGCACCGGCGTTTCATGTCGTGGCTCCGTCGCTGCCGGGCTTTGGCTACAGCGACAAGCCGACGACTACCGGGTGGGGGACGGAAAAGATCGCCGCCGCGTGGGTGGAGTTGATGGGGAAGCTCGGTTATCGCCGATTCTTGGCGCACGGCGGCGACTGGGGCGGCAATATCACCACGGTTCTCGCCGGCCGGTTTCCGGAGCACGTTCTCGGCGTCCACACGTTGTTCGCTGAAGGGCCGCCCGGGTTGTCGACGGAGGGGCTGACGGCGGACGAACTCAGGTGGACTGAGAAGACTCGCCATTTCTGGCGGCACCGTGCGGCGTACGCCAAGCAGCAGGCCACGAGGCCGCAGACCATCGGGTACTCGCTCGTCGACTCGCCGGTCGGGCTTCTTGCCTGGCTCGTGGACAAGTTCGCGGAGTGGTCGGACACTGAGGACAGTCCTTTCGAGACTATCTCTCGCGACCGCGTGCTCGACGATGTCACGTTGTACTGGCTGACCCGGTCCGGTGCGTCGGCGGCCCGGATCTATTACGAGAGCCACAATTCGCTGGATCCGGAGCTTCGGGTGGATGTTCCGGCGGCGGTCACCATGTATCCCCGCGATACCGAGAAAACCCCTCGGCCTTGGGCGCGGGAGCGGTTCCGGCAGATCGTCCGGTGGCGGGAGCCGGAACGGGGCGGGCATTTCCCGTCGTTGGAAGTGCCGGGGTATTTCGTCCGGGATCTGCGGGAGGGGCTCGCCGCGGTGTTGCGGGGGTGACAAATGGCAGGGGTCCGGTGCGTCGTCGGCTGGTGTGGTGAATCGGCAACTCCGATCCGAAGAGGAGAGCCGAATGCGAAAGATCATGCCGGTCGCGCTTGCCGTAGCGACACTGGCGGGGGTGGTGTCGGCGGCCCCCGCGTCGGCCGAGCCGTTGCGGTGGGGCGCCTGTCCGGGCGGCGGGCCACTGCAGTGCACGACGGTGGCCGTTCCGCTGGACTACCGGTATCCGGACGGGCGGAAGATCGATATCGCGGTGTCCCGGCTGTCCGCGGCGAAACCGGAGAAACGGCGCGGGGTGCTGCTGGTCAATCCCGGCGGTCCGGGCTTGTCCGGATTGCGCGTCCCGGTCGCGCAGCCGTTTCCGCAGGCAGTGCGGGACAGCTACGACATCGTCGGATTCGACCCGCGCGGGATCGGCTCCAGCGCCGGGCTGACCTGCGGGCTGAACGACGCTGACAAGGCGCTCGCGGCCAACCCGCCTTATCCGCACAATCCGGCGGAGGTGGCGAAATCGGCCGCGCTGGCGGAGCGGATCGCCAAGCAGTGCACCAGTTCGGAGACTGCCGACCTGCTGCCGTTCATCACTACCGCCAACACGGCGCGGGACATGGACCGGGTGCGGGAAGCCTTGGGGGAGGCGAAGATTTCCTATTACGGGGAGTCGTACGGCACCTATCTCGGGGCGGTGTACACGACATTGTTCCCGGAGCGCGGCGATCGAGTGGTGCTGGACAGCAGTTTGCCGCCCGAGGGATACGACGTCGAGGCGTTGCGAGCGCAGGGCATGGGATTCCAGCTGCGGTTTCCCGACTTCGCGAAGTATGCCGCGAAGCACGAGCAGGAATACCACCTCGGCGCGACTCCAGCGGACGTGACGGCGAAGTACTACGAGCTGGCCGATCGGCTGGATGCGAAGCCGGAGTCCGGGTTCGACGGTACGGCGTTCCGCGGCTTCACGTCCGGGGAGCTTCGGAATGACGGCAGCTTCCAAGAGCTGGCCACGTATTGGCATCTCCTCGACACGCATCAGCCGCTTCCCGTCGCGGCAACGGCGAAGGCGGGCGATCGTGGCAGCTTCCCGGTCGGCTACCTCGGGGTGCTCTGCGGGGATTCGCGGTGGCCGACGTCGGTGCGGACCTACCAGCGGAATGTCGAGGTCGACCGGGCGCGCTATCCGATGTACGGCGCGTATACCGCCAATATCCGGGCGTGCGCGTACTGGCCCGCGCCTGCGGAGCCGAAGGTGCGCATCACCGGCAACGGACCGGCGAACGTGCTGATGGTGCAGAACCTTCGCGACCCGGCCACGCCGCTGCCCGGGGCGCTGCGCACGCGATGGGCGTTCGGGGCCCGGGCTCGGATGGTCACCGCCGACCAGGGCGGGCACGTCGCTTACGGTGCTGGCGCGAACAAGTGCCTGAACGACACGGCGACGGCATACCTGGTCGGCGGAGATTTCCCAGCCCACGACCGTTTCTGCCCGGTTGAGCATTCCTGATCCGTGAGGGGAACCCCGAGGGAATCAGAGTCCCTCAGGGTTCCCCTCACGGCTATTCGGCGGCGAAGATAGGCGCGAAGAACGCGGCCAGTTCCGCAGTGGCGCTGAGGGGAAGGACATTCGCGACGTACTGGTCCGGCCGGACCACCACGACCGCACCTCCGGGTGAGATTCCGCGGGCGGCGAAGATGTCGTCCGCCGGATCCGCCGCGTAAACTTTTTCGTAGTCGATCAGCGAGAAGGGGCCAGTTCGCGGCAGGAAGACCTCCGGGACTTCGCCGAGGTCGATGTCCTCGTACGGCCCGGGATAGATCACCTTGATGTCGAACCAGGCGTCGGAGTCCAGGTTCTTCGGAGTATGGGCGACAACGGGAGAGTCCGGCGAACTGCCCAGCCACTCGGCGAATCCGGCAACCGAAACAGGCTCGGCCGGGGCGAAAACGTAGATGCGCCAACGACCGTCGGCCTGTGCGTGATGTCCTAAGTGGACCAGGTTCGCGTCGCAGACCCGCATGACGGGAGCCGACTTGAAGCGTTTGCCGATCGGGAACCCGGTCGCCAGGTCCTGGTGCGCTGGCGAGGCGATGAGCACCGAAGGCTGGTAGCACGTCATGAAACCGGACGGGAATTCGAAGGTCTTCACGTAGAACTCTTCCAGCTCCGCCGGATCGGCCAGATCCTCCGGCCGGGTCGCCATCAGCGTCGACCATTCCTTGTCGAAGTCGATGAGGTTTTTCGCGATCAGCTGGCGTTCCGCGGAGTAGGTGGCCAGCAGCGAAGCGGGACCGCGGCCGTCCAGCACGTGGCCGAGTTTCCAGCCGATGTTGAACCCGTCCTGCATCGAGACGTTCATGCCCTGTCCGGCTTTCGCACTGTGCGTGTGGCAGGCGTCGCCGGTGATGAAGACGCGGGGCAGACGGGTTTCGCCGACGAGCACATCGTCGAATTTGTCGGTGAGACGATGACCGACCTCGTACACGCTGTGCCAGGCCACATTCTTCACGTCCACAGTGTAGGGACGCATGATCGCGTTGGCGCGCGCGATGATCTGCTCGATCGTCGTCTTCCGGACGGCCCCGTGGTCGTCCTCGGAAACCTCGCCCAGATCGACGTACATCCGGAACAGCGCACCGCCTTCGCGGGGGATCAGCAGGATGTTGCCGCCGTCGTGGGACTGGATGGCGCATTTCGTCCGGATGTCCGGGAAATCGGTGACGGCGAGGACGTCCATCACGCCCCACGCGTGCAAAGCCTGGTCACCGACGAGTTCCCGGCCGATCGACTCCCGCACCGCGCTGCGCGCGCCGTCGCAGCCGACCACGTATTTGGCTCGGACAACACGATCCTCGCCGGCACGCGGGCCGGCGGTATGGCGCAGCGTGACGGAAACCGGATATTCGTCGCCCTCGGTAATGGCCAGCGACTGGAATTCCAAGCCGAAATCGGGCGTCATCCGGCTCGGCGAGTTGGCCATGTACTCGGCGAAATAGTCCTGCACCCGGGCCTGGTTCACGATGAGGTGCGGGAATTCGCTGATCCCGGTGGGGTCGTCGGGCACCCGCGACGAGCGGACAATGCGCTTCGGGTCGGCGGGATCGGGCTTCCAGAACGACATCGTGGTGATCCGGTACGCCTCTTCGACGATCCGGTTCGCGAAGCCGAACGCCTGGAACGTTTCGACGCTGCGCGCCTGGATCCCGTCCGCCTGGCCGACTTCGAGCCGTCCGCCGCGGCGTTCGACGATGCGCGTGGTGACGTTCGGGAACCGGGACAGCTGCGCGGCGGTGATCATGCCCGCCGGGCCGGTGCCCACGATCAGCACGTCGACCTCGTCCGGCAGTTCCGCGGGCCGGTCGATCCCGGTTCCGGCGGCGGGGAGGACGCGCGGTTCGCCGGAAACGTAGCCGTGGTGGTGGAACTGCATAAGTTTCCTCACTTCGCTGTGAAGCACCATGGGGACCGTGTTCGATAATAGAACTTGTTGTTCAATTATTGAGTACATCGATGCTAAGGTGGGCCGCTCCGGTGCACAAGACCCCGCGGGGAAGGACCGAGTCGTGACGGAAGCCAAGCAAGCGGCCGGGTCGCAGACGTTGTCGCGCGGGCTCACCGCGCTGGAAGTTCTCGCCGAGGCCGACGCGCCGTTGTCGATCGGCGAGCTGGCCGCGCGACTCGGGCTGCACCGGTCGATCACCTACCGCATCGTGCGCACGCTGGAGGACCACGGCCTGGTCGTGCGCGGCGCGAACGGCGAGCTGGAGCTGGGGGCGCGGCTGGCGGCGTTGGCGCGCAACGTTTCCCGAGATCTGCAGTCGACGGCGTTGCCCGAGCTGACTGTGCTTGCGAACGAACTGGGCATGACGGCGTTCCTCGCGACGCTCGACGGCGAGGATTCCGTCGTCACGTTGGCCAGCGTCGAGCCGCGACAGGCGACGGCTGCGGTGGCGCAGCGGCCCGGCAGCCGGCATCCGATCACCGACGGCGCACCGGGTCGTGCGATCCTGCAGCAGTTGCGCGGGGAGAAAGCGCCGTACGAAACCAGTCACGACGAGGTGATTCCCGGGCTGTCGTCGATCGCGGTGCCGCTCGCGGTGCCCGGGCAGCATCCGGCGGCGCTGGCGGTGGTGTATTTGACCGGTCCGGCTGATATCTCAGCGATCGGCGAACGCTTGGCGCAGGCGGCGCAGGTGATCCGGGCCGAACTGCATCCGTAATGGACGCGGTGGACAGCGGCCGGGCCCGGGACGCACGATGGCGTCCGTGGTACAGACGACGCGCTTCGCCCGCTTCCCGCTCGGACACTTCCCGACCCCGCTCGAACCGCTGGAACGGCTCACCGCGCGGCTGCGCGAACGCCACCGGGATGTTCCGGACCTCTGGATCAAACGCGACGACTGCACCGGATTGGCGACCGGCGGCAACAAGACGCGGAAGCTGGAATTCCTCGTCGGCGACGCGCTCGCGCAGGGTGCCGACACGCTGATCACCCAGGGCGCGACGCAGTCCAACCACGCCCGGCAGACCGCCGCGGCCGCCGCGCGTGCCGGGCTGAGCTGCAAGCTGCTGCTGGAACAACGTCAGGTGCGCGACGAGGAGTACGAGAACTCCGGCAACGTGCTGCTCGACGAACTGCTCGGCGCGGAGATCGTGGACCGCGTACCGGCCGGAACTGATATGTCAGCGGCGATGGAGACGGTCGCCGAGAAGCTGCGCGCGGAGGGTCGGCGGCCGTACGTGATCCCGGGCGGCGGGTCGAATCCGATCGGTGCGCTCGGGTACGTCCAGTGCGCGCTGGAGCTGGATGCCGCGCCGATTCCGGTCGACTGGGTCGTGCACGCGACCGGCAGCACCGGCACGCAGGCCGGGCTCGTCGCCGGGTTGCGCGCGGTGCACAGCCCCGCCCGAGTGCTCGGGGTCAGTGTGCGGCAGCCGGAAGCGCGGCAGATCGACGCGGTGCACGGGCTGGCCGGCCGGACCGCGGAGCTGATCGGCACCGAGGTTTCCCGCGACGACGTGCTGGTGGACGACCGCTGGGTCGGCGAGGGCTACGGCGTGCCGACGCAGTCCATGGTGGACGCGGTGCGGCTGCTCGCCGAGACTGAAGGGATCCTGCTGGACCCGGTGTACTCGGGGAAGGGGTTCGCCGGGCTGCTCGGCGAGATCGAGGAAGGCCGGTTCGCCGCGACCGACACCGTCGTGTTCGTGCACACCGGCGGTGCGGTGGGGCTGTTCGGCTACCGGTCGGCTTTCCAGTGATCGCGGGCATTCTCGGCGGCATGGGTCCGGCGGCGACCGCGGAGTTCTACGCCAAGCTCATCGCGCGTACGGCCGCGGAGCGCGACCAGGACCACCTCCGGGTGGCAATCTGGGCGGACCCGACGGTGCCGGACCGGGTCGCCGCCGTGCTGGACGGGAGTACCGATCCGTATCCGGCTTTGCTTGCCGGGGCGGAAAAACTCCGTGATCTCGGCGCTTCTGTGATTGCGATTCCGTGCCACACCGCGCATTTCTTCCTGTCGCGGTTGGTCGCGGACAGTGGGGTGCCGTTCGTGGACATGGTCGCGGAAACGGCGGAATTCCTTGCCGGACGCACGGGTCCGGTCGGGCTGCTCGGCACTCGCGGCACGATCGCCGCCGGGCTCTACCAGCGCGGAGTGCCTGAGGTGGAGTGGGTGCTGCCGTCCGAGGCCGGGCAGACGGCCGTGGACGCGGCGGTGGCGGCGGTGAAACGCGGTGACCTGGCACGCGGAGCGGCGCACTTCGATCGGGCGCTCGCGGACGTCGACGCGGCGTTGTCGGTGCTGGCCTGCACGGAACTTCCGTTGGTGGCACGGCAGACGTCCGGGGTGCTGGACCCGACCGACCTGCTCGCCGACGCGGTGATCCGCGCCTGCGGCGGAAAACCGGTCGACGCCCGGCCGCCCGCCTGACAGAGTCCGGGAATGACTGATCTGCTGACCGCCGCGGATGTGCTTCTCATGCAGGAGCTCGCGCAGCGGGTCACCGCCGTCCGACAGGACCTCGTCAACAGCGACGCGGCCTACGGCGAACTGGCGTGGAACTGGGGCAAAGGGCACGCCGCACAGGGCGCGAGCTGGGTCCGGCGGCTGTGGTTCGCCGGGGACGACCTCGTCGCGTGGGGCTGGGCGCAGCTGCCCCGGAGCGTGCGGCTCAACGACGGCTCAGTCAAAGACATCACCGGTGCTTACCTGGCATATCAGGTCCATCCGGATCACGCCGCGCTGGTCGACGAGGTGATCGACTGGTTCGACGCCACCTCGGACGGCCTCGAACGCACCGTGCTTCCCGGCGCGGCGGACGAGTTCGGCCTGGAACGCTGGGCAGCGCACGGCTACGGGCCTGATCCGGACAGCCTTGGCGACACCGGATCGTGGACGCAGCTGAACGAACGCGACCTCGAGGTGCTCGAAACGCCGGTGCTGCCGGACGGATTCCGCTTCCGCACCGCCGCCGAGGCCGGACCGGAAGCGGCGGTTCAGGCGCATGTGGACGCCTGGGGCGTGACCGCGTACACGCTGGAAAGCTACGAAGGCGTCCGCGCGACCCCGGCGTACCGCGGCGACCTGCACTTCCTGGTCGAAGCACCGGACGGGACGATGGCGGCGTCCACGATCATGTGGCTCGACGAGGCGAACAAGACCGCCGAATTCGAGCCGGTCGGCACCCACCCGGACTACCGGCGGCTCGGGCTGGGCCGCGCGATGCTGCTGCACGGCATGGACCGCGTGCGAGCGGCCGGGGCTACTCACGCGACGGTCGCTTGCCTTGGCGCGCCTGGACACCCGTCGGCGCGGGGGTTGTATTACAGCGTGGGGTTCAAGGAGATTTCGCGGGACGTTCCGCTGCTCAAGCCTGCGTGAGCGGGGGTTGGCCCATCCGCATTTCCCCGAATTTCGCCGACGTCCGGACCGCGTCGAAGCCATAGTCGATCATTGCCGTTTCGTACTCCCGTAGTGCTGGGAGGGGATCGGTCCCGGCCTCGGTGAGCTTCGTGGCGAGCAGAGCTGCGTCGCGCAGTGCGGTGTTCGCGCCGACGCCGACCGCTGGGCTCATTGCGTGGATCGCGTCGCCGAGCAGGGTCACCCGGGTGGTCGGCCAGGGTTCGATCGGCACGCTGGTGCGCATGAAGATGGGGAACAGTGTCTCGGGGTCGGCGAGGGACAACAGTTCGCTCGCTTTCGGATTCCACTTGCGGGCCAAGGAAACCGTCATGTTTCGCAACTCAAGACCGGTCGCGGCGCGGAGTTCGTCGTCGGAATACGGCAGCAGTTCGGTGCGGGCGGCGAGCAGGCACATCACGTAGTCGCTGGTGTCGGTGAGGCCCGGCAGCCATGTCCGACGACGGGCGTGGACCGGGGCGATTCCGACGTGCTGGTGGTCCGGGCCGGCGAGTCCGCGGTAGATCCCGAACCACTCGTCGGGGATCAGTTCGGCGGTCTCGCGGGTGAGCGGGAAGCGGCCGTACATGATGCGGATGCCGGTGTCGACCACGCGCGCGTGCGGCAGGTATTGCCGTCGGAGCACGGAGTTCACGCCATCCGCGGCGACTAAGATATCAGCGGACGCGGTGGAGCCGTCGGCGAAAGTTGCGGTGACGGTGTCGTCTACGTGGCAGCCGGTGCACTCGCGGCCGAACTCGACGACGTCGTCGAGGCCGTGCAGGAGGATCTCGCGCAGCGTGAGCCGGTTGATCGAGACATTGCGCTCGACCGGCTCCGTTGGCGGCGTCCCGTTGAGGTAGTTGGTACGCGACGGTGTCGAACTGGCATCCCACACCGCGCGGCTGAGCGGTGGAGGGAGCAGTCGGTCGAGCGCGTCGAGGCCGTTCGAGTCGATCCGCAGGCGATACCCCTGCAGCCGGCCGACCGGTGAGATATCACGTTCGCAGACTGTGACGGCAACCCCGGCGCGGTGCAATCCCTGGGCGAGCGCGAGCCCGCCAACACCGGCGCCGATGATCAGGACGCGAAGTTTTCCAGGCACAGCGAATTCCCCTTCTGGACACGGAGCAAGGGGACGTGCCGGACGCACCGGAGGGGTGCGAGTACGAGCGCTGCGCGCCGCCCGGACTACCTACCGGGCTGTGGCTTTCGACGTCCTGCGCCACCATAGCTTTTTCCGGAAGCGGATTGTCAAGGGCCGATTTCCGCCTAGGCTGGACGCATGTGCGCGACCGGGCCGGAGATCCGCGGGATCCGGGTGGAACTGCTGACCGCCCCGGACTGCCCGAACGCCGACGCGGCCCGGTCGCTCGTGACCGGCTGCCTCGCCGAGAGCGGACTCGACACGACGATCGTCGAACGCGTCGGCCGGTACCGCTCGCCGACGATCCTGGTCGACGGCGTCGACGTGATGGGGACGCCCGGGTCGGTCGCGGGGGACGCTTGCCGGCTCGACGTGCCGACTCGGGAGCGGGTGCTCGCCGCGCTGGCGGGCCGGGGCTGACTTCCCGCAGAGTCCGCTGAGGACAGTGCGGTGATCAACCGACTCGAATCCGCCGTATTCCGTCAGCAGTAACCGAATTGCCGCCCGGGACAAGCCGTACTAGGCAACATTACATCTGTAATGTAGCATCGGCCCGAGCGAAGCCGAGGAGGTGCGGATGAGCCGGTCCGGAACCGCGGACGAGGCGACCGGGATGAAGCTCGCCCTGCGCCGGGCGGCGGTCGGCGTGGTCGCTTCGGAGGGGCTGCGCGGGCTCACCTACCGCGCGGTCGCGCGGGCGGCGGGCTGCACCACCGGTGCGGTCCAGCACCACTTCTCTTCGATCGACGACCTCCTTCAGTCCTCTTTGGACCTCGTGCTGGAGGAAAGCGCGGAGAACGGCCTGATCGGCGCCCGCACCGGCGTCTACGCGGACGGTCCCGAGGTGCGCCAGCGGTTCCGGGACAGCGCGGATCTGCAAGTGTTCCAGTATCAGCTGGTCGTGGAATCGGCGCGACGGCCCGAATTGCGGCCGATCGTCCGGCGGCTCTACGACGGCTATCTCGCCGCGGTCGGCAAGGAACTGTCGGCCGGCGGCGGGCTGGCCCAGCTCGTCTTCTACGCCCTCGACGGAATGTTCCTGCACCAGGTGGCGGACCCGGACGTCGATCCGGGCCCGGCGCTCGAAGCCCTGCGCGGCCTGCTCGCGGCCGCGCGCTAGCCCGACCCGAACCACACCCGCACCCCGGCCGCGCACGACGTCGCCGGGGCAGAAGTGTTTCCCAATACTGTTGTGCCGCAACAAGTCCCCACTGTCCTTTCCGGAATTTCGCCGCCGCCCAGGTGTTGACTTAATCAACACCGAGGGGTCAGACTCGGCGCATCCCGAACTCGCCGACCCGAAAGGCGTACCGATGCCCGACACCGCCGCCGCGACCTTGCTGATCGACGGCCGCTGGCATTCCGCCCCGGCGACGTTCGACGTCGTCGACCCCGCGAGCCTCGCCGTCCTCGGCCAGGCCGCCGACGCGGGGCCCGAGCAGGCGCGGGACGCACTGGCCGCCGCCGCGCGGGCCGCCCGGGGCTGGGCGGACACCGACCCGGAGACCCGCAGCGGCCACCTCCGCGCCGCGGCCGCCGGAATCCGGGCGCGGCAAGGCGAACTCGCCGCGTTGCTCAGCCGCGAGAACGGAAAACCGCTGGCCGAAGCGAACGGCGAACTGGCCGGAGCCGCCCGGATGCTGGAGTGGGCCGCCGAGGAGGGCCGCCGCGCGTACGGGCGGGTCACCCCGGCGAACGCGGCCGGTCCGGGGCTCGTGCTGCGCGCGCCGGTCGGCCCGGTGCTCGCGATCACGCCGTGGAACTTCCCGGCCAGCATGCTGATCCGCAAGGTCGGGCTCGCGCTCGCGGCGGGCTGCCCGGTCATCGCGAAACCGGCCGAGCAGACCCCGCTGATCGCGACCGCGCTGCTGGAAATCGTGCAGGACACCGGATTGCCCGGCGGCGTGCTGCAATCGCTGACCACCACGCGGCCCGCCGAACTTGTCGGCGAGCTGCTGGCCGACCGCCGCCTGCGCAAGGTCAGCTTCACCGGCTCCACGGAGGTCGGACTGGGACTGCTGCGCCAGACCGGCGACATCCTCCGCCGGACGTCGCTCGAAATGGGCGGGCATTCACCGGCGATCGTGTTCGACGACGCCGATCTCGAAGCCGCCGCGGCGGGCGTCGTCGCCGGGAAGTTCTTCAACGCCGGGCAGAGCTGCACGGCGGTGAACCGGCTGTACGTCCACGAAAGCGTCCGCGACGACCTGCTTTCCTTGATCGAAAAGAAAACCGCCGCGCTGAAGGTCGGCCGGGGCGACGCCGAAGGCACCAACATCGGGCCGTTGATCGACGAAGCCGGTCTGGCGAAGGTGGAAAACCAGGTCGCGGACGCGGTCGGCAAGGGCGCGCGCGTGCTCGTCGGCGGCAACCGGTGGACAGATTCCGCGCTGCCGGGCCATTTCTTCGAACCCACCGTGCTGGTCGACGTCACTCCGGACATGCTCATCAGCCACGAGGAAACTTTCGGCCCGGTGCTCGCGGTGGCCACTTTCCGCACCGACGACGAAGCCGTCGAACTGGCCAACGCCACCGATTACGGCCTCGCCGCGTACGTATTCGGCACCGACCTGCGCCGTATCTGGCGCACCCTCGAGAGGCTCGATTTCGGCGTGCTCGGCGTCAACGACCCGGCACCCGTGCGTCCGGAACTTCCGTTCGGCGGCCAGAAAAACTCCGGCCAGGAACGCGAAGGCGGGGCCGAAGGCATCGATGCCTACACCGAGACCAAAGCCGTCGCTCTGCGGTTCTGAACCGCTCCCCGAAAGGAACCCGCATTGACCACCGCTGACCTCGCCGCCGCCGACCAGCGCACCCTCATCCATCCGCACACCGTCATCGGCGCCCCGGCCGAACCGCTCGTCCTCGACCGCGGCGAAGGCGCGCTGCTCTGGGACACCGACGGCAACCAGTACCTCGACGGCACCTGCGGCCTGTGGCAGTGCCCGGTCGGCCACGGCCGCCCCGAACTCGCCGACGTCGCCGCCGAGCAGATCCGCAAGCTGGAGTTCTACTCGTCCTTCGGCGACTACTCCAACGCCCCGTCGATCCGCCTCGCGGAACGCCTGCTGTCGCTCGCCCCGGCCGGGCTGGAACGCGTTTTCCTCACCAACGGCGGTTCGGAGGGCAACGAAACCGCGATCAAACTCGCCCGCCTCGCCTTCCACCACGCCGGTTCGCCCGAACGCACGGTGGTGTTGGCACGGCACGGCGGTTACCACGGCATGGGCGGCGCGTCGCTGGCCGCGACCGGGATCGAGGGCCTGCGCGCCGGATACGGCCCGCTGCTGCCGGACGTCGAATGGCTCGGCAAACCGCACGGCCTCGAACACGGTCCACACGCGACAGATCTTCTGGTGGCAGAGCTGGAGAAGCGCATCGAGGAAATCGGTCCACATCGGATCGCGGCGTTCATCGGGGAGCCGGTGCTCGGCGTCGGCGGAATGGTTCCACCGCCGGAGGGCTACTGGCCGCGGGTGCAGGAAGTGCTGCGGCGACACGGGATTCTCCTGATCATGGACGAGATCGTGACCGCGTTCGGCCGCACCGGGCATTGGTTCGGCAGCGAGCACTTCGGCGTCGAACCGGACATGATCGTCACCGCGAAGGGGCTCACCAGCGGGTACATTCCGATGGGCGCGGTCCTCATTGGACGGAGGGTGCTCGAACTCGCCGAGGGCGCGACATTCCTGCACGGTTTCACCTACAACGGCCACCCGGTCGGCTCCGCGGTCGCGCTGGCGAACCTCGACATCATCGAAAAGGAGAACCTGCTCGAACGCGCCACAGTCCTCGGCGCCCGGCTGCGCGAGCGGCTCGACCCGCTCGCCGAACTGCCGCACGTACGCGAGGTCCGCGGCGTCGGCCTGATGCTCGGCATCGAGTTCGCCGACCAGCCCACCGCGCCGGTGCAGGCGGGCTGCCGCGCGGACGGCGTGGTGGTCCGCGCGTCCGGGACCAGCATCGTGCTGTCCCCGCCGCTGGTGATCACCGAGGACCAGATAGACACTTTGGCCGATGTGCTGTGCAAGCACGTCGCGGCCGCGGCGAGCTGAACGGAGGAGCCATGAGACGCCGGATACCGACGCTGCTGTCCGCCGCGCTTCTGCTCACCACCGCCGGCTGCGCGATTTCCGAGGGCGGCCCGAACTCGCTCGTCTTCGCCTCGTACGGTCAAGGCGCGTACCAGGCGGGCCAGCGCGCAGCGTGGCTCGACCCGTACGAGCAGCAGACCGGGACCACGGTCACCATCGACGGCCCGTCGAGCAACGCCAAGCTCAAGGCGATGGTCGAGGCGGGGAAGGTGACCTGGGACGTCGTCGACACCGACGCGTCCGCTGCCGCCGCCGTGTGCGGGAGCCTGCTCGAACCCGTCGACATGGGAGCGCAGGCCGCCGGATTCCCGGAGGGCTCGCTCACTGATTGCGGGGTGCCGGACGCTTTCTTCGGCATGATGCTGATGTACGACTCGAAGGTCTACGGCAAGAACCCGCCGGCGAAACTCGCGGACTTCTTCGACCCGAAGCAGTTCCCCGGCCGCCGCATCATCTACGGCGGCGACCCGAGCGTCGGCACGATCGAGGCCGCGCTGCTGGCCGACGGCGTGCCGCGCGACAAGCTGTACCCGCTCGACATGCGCCGCGCGCTGCGGATGTACGACCGGATCCGGCCGCAGTTGTCCATCACCAGCACGTACGGCGACCAGCAGCAGCGCATGGCCGGCGGGCAGGCGGACATGGCGCTGATTGTCAGCGCGCGGGCGTTTTCGCTGCTCAAGGCGGGTGCGACGAACTGGAAGGTGGTGCCGGGCATCCCGGTGCCGGTGACCTGGGACGTGCTCGTGGTGCCGAAGGGGACGGCACGCGCCGAGGAGGCGAAGAAGCTCATCCGCTTCGCCTCGCAGCCGGCGCAAGCGGCGGACTTCGCCGCACGGGCGGGCGTGGGACCGGCCAACACGGCCGCCCCCGCCGCCCGTTCGGAGATCGGCCGCCAGCTCGACATCTGGGGCGAGGGCAAGGAGGACTTGCGAGTGCTCAGCAACGTGCGTTATTGGGCGGCGAACCGGCCCGCGCTGGTGAAGGCGTGGTCGGATTGGACGACCGGATGACCGCCGTGGCGACCCGGCCCCCGGCCTTGCCACAGGCCGGACCCGGGCGTGAACGCCGGCGGACTTCGTGGCTGCTGCTCCCCGCGGCGGCGGTGGTGCTGGTGTTCTTCTTCTACCCGCTCGCGGTGATCTTGTGGCGGAGCTTCACCGAACCGTCGTTCGGGGTCGGCAACTACCTGGCGGTGCTCGGCGACGAGGTACAGCTCCGGGTGATGCTGCGGACTTTGCGGACCGCGCTGATCATCACCGCGGCCACGCTCGTCATCGCCTATCCCTACGCCTACGCGATGACGCTCGTCGGCCGTCGTGCCCGGTCGGTGCTGACGCTGCTGGTCCTGATGCCGTTCTGGACCAGCCTGATGGCGCGCAACTTTGCCTGGTACGTGCTCGAACAGCGCGGCGGCGTCATCGAGAAGGCGCTGGCGGCGATCGGCATCGACGGGGTCGTGCTGCTGGGCTCGGTGGCCGGCGTGACGGTCGCGATGGTGCAGGTGATGCTGCCGTTCATGGTGCTGCCGCTGCAAAGTTCGATGCTCAGCATCGACCGGAGCCTGCTGCACGCGGCGGGCAGCCTCGGTGCGCGGCGTCCGGTGGCGTTCCTGCGGGTGTACGTGCCGCTGTCGATGCCGGGCGTGCTGGCCGGGGTTTCGGTGGTGTTCATCATGTCGCTGGGCTTCTACATCACCCCGGCGCTCCTCGGCACGCCGCAGCAGGCGCTGGTCGCGCAGGTGATCGGCACCCAGGTCAACGATCTGCTCGACTTCGCGGGCGCGGGTGCGCTCGGGACGATCCTGCTGGTCGTCACGCTCGTGGTGCTCGCCGTGCTCAGCCGCGTGGCCGCGCCGCTGGGCACCAGTGCGGCCGGAGGTGCCGACCGTGGCTGACAATCCGTCCATCAGCAGGGCCGCCGCGGTGCGGCAGCGCAGCCTCGGCTGGGGTCTGCGCGGGTGGGTCGGCCTCGTGGCGTTCGTGCTCGTCGCGCCGACGCTCGTGGTGATCCCGATGAGCTTCGGCGCGGGCTCGACGTTCGAGTTCCCGCCGAAGGACTGGTCGTGGCATTGGTACGCGGAGTTCTTCACCAGCAAGCAATGGCTGGCCGCGCTGGCGAACTCGGTCCAGGTCGGGGTGCTCGCCGCCGCGCTGGCGACCGTGCTCGGCGTGGCGGCCGCGCTCGCGCTGGACCGGATGCGCCGGGGCAGCGGAGTCGTCCGGCAGCTGCTGATGGCTCCGATGATCCTGCCCGGCATCGTCGTCGCGGTCGCGATCTACGGGGTTTTCCTGCGCTGGCAGCTGAACGGCACGATGCTCGGTTTCGTGCTGGCGCACGCGGTGCTGGGGCTGCCGTTCGTGCTCACGTCGGTGCGGACGAGCCTCGCCGGGTACGACCCGATCATGGAGAAGGCCGCGGCCAGCCTCGGCGCGCCCCGGTTCGCGACGCTGCGCAAGGTCGTGCTCCCGATCATCGCGCCCGGGGTGCTGTCCGGGTTCGTGTTCGCCTTCGCTACTTCGTTCGACGAGGTCGTGGTCGCGTTGTTCCTGCAGACGCCCGCGATCAAGACGCTGCCGGTGAAGATGTACGAATCGATCGTGCTGGAAATCGACCCGACGATCGCCGCCGCGTCGAGCCTGATCGTCGTGTTCACCACCATTCTGCTGTTCGTCCCCGCTTTTCTGCGCCGAAAAGAGCAATCATGACTGACGGAATCGCGACCGCCCACGTGACGAAGGCCTACCCCGGCGTCGACCGGCCCGCCGTGGACGACGTCTCGCTGCACATCGCCGACGGCGAGTTCATGACCTTCCTCGGCCCGTCCGGATCGGGCAAGACGACGATGCTGTCGATGATCGCCGGGTTCACGCCGCTGACGTCCGGATCGATCACTGTGGACGGTCAGGAGATCTCGCGGCTCAAACCGCACCGGCGGAATCTGGGCGTGGTTTTCCAGCAGTACGCGCTGTTCCCGCACATGTCGGTGGCCCGCAATGTCGCTTTTGGACTGACTCAGCGCAAGGTGCCGAAGGCCGAGATCTCGCGTCGGGTGGACGAGGTGCTGGAACTGGTCGGCCTGACGGCGGTGCGGGATCGGTTGCCGCGCCAGCTTTCCGGCGGCCAGCAGCAGCGCGTCGCTCTCGCGCGGGCGGTGGTGTACGAACCGCGTGCGTTGCTGATGGACGAGCCACTGGGGGCGCTGGACAAGAAGCTGCGCGATCAGTTGCAGCGGGAGATCGCGCGGATGCATCGGGAATTGGGGATGACGTTCCTCTTCGTGACGCATGATCAGCAGGAAGCGCTCACGCTGTCGGACCGTATTGCCGTGTTCAACGACGGCCGGATCGAGCAGGTCGGCACGCCGGAGGAATTGTACGAGCGGCCGGAAACGTTGTTCGTCGCGCAGTTCATCGGGGAGTCCAATGCGTTGTCGCTCACGCCGGGGGAGGTGACGATCGTGCGGCCGGAACGGTTGACGCTCCATGCTTCCGCAGACCCAGTCCCGAGTGGACACCAGCGGGCGAGCGCGCAGGTGACCGACATCGTGTACGTCGGCGATCACACGCGGATCTGGTTGCGGTACTCCGACGGTGCGCGTGGTTGTGCGGTGTTGTCGGCCGGGGTCGCGCACGAGCACCGGCCGGGGGACGACGTGATCGTGGCGTGGCATCCGGAGCATCAGGCCGTGGTGCCGAGCGGCGACGTTCCGGAATTGGCGGCGGTATGACTGAGGAATTGCTGCTGCGCGGCGGAGTGGTCCGGACTTTCGATCCGGTGGTCGGGACCGCTTCCGCGGTGCTGGTGTCGGACGGCCGGATCGCCGCGGTCGGCGACGACAAGACGGTTTCCGCCGCGGCTTCGCCGGACGCGCGGGTGATCGAACTGGCGGGCCGGACTGTCCTTCCTGGACTGAACGACGCCCATCTGCACCTGGCTTTTCATGCCGCCGCCGGTCCGGAGTTCTGTGTGGACCTTTCCGCTGCCGCTGCTTTGGACTCGGTGGCCAGCGCTTTGGCTAGTGCGCCGCCGGGGGAGTGGATCGTCGGCCGAGGCTGGCGGGAAACGACGATCGCCGAATTCGCGGACGGCCGCGCGGTGCCGACCCGCGCCTGGCTCGACGGCGTGACTGGCGAGCAACCGACGGTGCTGCACCACGCGTCGTCACACGAAGTGTGGGCGAACAGCGCGGCGCTTGCGCGGGCCGGAATCACCGCGTCGACGCCGGATCCGGAAGCCGGGGAGATCGTGCGGGACTCCTCCGGGGAGCCGACCGGGGTGCTCGTGGAGAGCGCGCAGGAATTGGTCGCTTCGCTGGTGCCGCAGCCGAGCCGTTCCGTCCGGCTGGACGCGATCGTCCGCAGCATGGAGCGGTTGAACGCCCTCGGGATGACCAGCGTGACCGACCCGATCGTCCCGCCTGAGCTGTGGCAGGACTACCGGGACCTGCACGCCGCCGGTCGCCTGCGGATGCGGATCACCGCGCTGCTGCACTGGAACTGGCCGTCGCCGACTACGTCCGCCGCCTCGCTGGCGCAACTGCTGGACGAGACGGATTTCTCCGTCGGCGACGACCTCCTGCGGATCGGCGGCATCAAACTGTTCGCCGACGGGGTGCCGACGCACTGCACCGCGTGGATGCACTCGGCGTACCCGTCCGGCGGGCACGGCAGCCTGGTGACCTTCGGCCCCGACGACGACGCGCGCGTGCGGGAGCTGCACGAACTGATCCTGGTCGCCCACACGCGGCGGGTGCGCGTGCAGGTCCACGTGACCGGAGACCGGGCCGCGGACGCGGTAGTCGACGCGATCGAGGCGGCTCAGGCGGCTGACCCGTGGCCGGACGCACGACACGCCCTGATCCACGGCACCTTCTTGTCCACTGCCGTGCTCTCCCGCCTGGCGCGCTCCGGCATCGGGGTCATCACCAGCTCCTTGATGCGGACCTACAGCGGCCCGTCCATGGTCCGCGTGCTGGGCGAGTCCCGGTGGGCCGACGCTTTCCCCGCGCGGGCCCTGCTGGACCACGGCGTGGTGGTCGCCGACAGCTCGGACGCACCAGTGACCGTCCCGGACTGGCGCCGCGGCGTCGCAACCTTCACCGGCTCACCCGGGCCGAACGCGTACTCTCTCGTGACCGACCCGCTGACCAGGGAGGAAGCGCTGCGGCTGTGGACCACCGGCCCAGCCTGGCTCGAACACTCGGAGAGTTTCAAGGGCACGCTCAGTGTCGGCTCGCTCGCCGACCTTGCGGTTTTCGCCCACGATCCAGTCACCGCTGCGGATGACGCGTTGCTGAGCGTACGGTCGGAATTGACCGTGCTCGGAGGACGTGTAGTGGCAGGGTGAGGGTTCGTGTACAGCAGCAATACCGACGCCGATCGCGGCGCTTTCGTGTGGATGGTGAAGAACGCCGTCGTGCCGCGCCCGATCGCATGGGTGAGCACGGTGGACGGCGCGGGCGTGCGGAATCTCGCGCCGTTCAGCTACTTCGCGCCGCTGACGATGGACCCGCCGACGGTCGTCTTCTCGATTTCGGATACGCCGAAGGACACTCTGACCAATATCTCGGCGCACGGCGAGTTCGCGATCACTCTGGCGCTGAGCGGCCAAGAGGAACTGGTCGCGCACACAGCGTCCACAGTGGACTCATCGGTGGACGAGGCGGCGCAGGTCGGCCTGTCGTGGGCGCCCGGGGTGCGGATCGCCGTCCCGCACCCGGCCGGGGCGGGCCCGAGCCTGGAGTGCACGCTGGTGAAGATCGAGGAGTTCAGAGGTTCGCATCTGGTGTTCGGCGAGGTGATCGGCGTCGCCGTGGACGACCGGCTGCTGCGCGCGGACGGACGGCTGGACCAGGACGTGTACCAGCCGGTGGGGCGCATGGGCGGCGCGACTTTCACGCGGGTGGACAACTGGGTGCGGGTGCCGATTCCCGCTCCGGAGGAGTTGCTGGCCGGCCAGGTACGTGAGGGGAACCCTGAGGGAACCTGATTCCCTCAGGGTTCCCCTCACGTACCGCGAAGCCAGCCGAGCCGCCTCAGCCCGTATTCTCGGTCCCGTGCACCTGAGCAGGGAGGTTCCCGTGGCCGACGCAACCCTCTCCGGGGTCCTCGCCCGCCTGGCGGAGCTCGACGACCCCAAAATCCGGGCCGTCAACGAGAACCACGGCGACGACCACAGCGTCAACCTCGGCAAACTCCGCGCCCTCGCGAAAGAACTCAAAGCCCAGCCCGACCTCGCCCGCGAACTCTGGCGGACCGGCGACACCAACGCCCGCCTGCTCGCGCTCCTCGTCGCCAGGCCGAAGCAGTTCGACCGCGACGACCTCGACGCCATGCTGCGCGAGGCGGGCAAACCCAAGGTCCACGACTGGCTCCTCGCGAACATCGTCAAGAAAAGCCGCTACGCCGAGGAACTCCGCGTGGCCTGGCTCGACGACCCCGACCCGGTGGTGGCGAGCGCGGGCTGGGCGCTGACCGTCGACCGTGTCGCCAAGAAACCCGGCGGGCTGGACCTTTCCGGGCTCCTCGACGTCATCGAAGCCGAGATGAAGGCCGCCCCGGAGCGGTTGCAGTGGGCGATGAACCATTGTCTCGCGCAGATCGGCATCGAGAACCCGGACCTGCGCGCCCGTGCGATCGGCATCGGCGAGCGGCTGGGAGTGCTCAAGGACTACCCGACGCCGCCGAACTGCACCTCGCCGTACGCGCCGGTGTGGATCGCCGAGATGGTCAAGCGGCAGGCTTAGCGAAAACCCCGATGAACACCATGCTCGAAGCCAGAAACGGTCCCGCGGCCAGCGCTGCCAGCCACTGTTCCCCGGCAGTCCGGTCCAGCTGACCCGCCCGGACCGCGCGTTCGGTGTTCCGGCTCAGCCCGAGAATCTTGTCCGCTGCTTCAAAATTGCGGAAGACCGGTGCAGCAACCGAAACGTCGAGCACCTCGAATCCCGCTCCCGAAGCCAACCGGGGCAAGGAACGGCCGACGGTCGCGTTCCGGACCATCGTCGAGCAGACAAACCGGTTGAACGCGCGGTTCGTCGACAGCTCTCCGGGATCGACCACCAGACTGTCCCAATCCGGCTCAGCCACGCACGCCAGCCCGCCCGGGCGCAGGACCCGGTGCAGCTCGGCGAAAACCGCCGCTGGATCGGCGACGTGCTGCACCATCCGGTCCGCCCGCGCCCGGTCGACGCTCGACTCGGCCAGCGGCAGCGCGTGCGCGTCGCCCAGCCGGACCGAGGTCTGCGGCGTCCCGGAGACCCGCCGTCCCGCCTCCTCGACCATCGCCGGTTCCGTGTCCACCCCGAGGACCGTGCCCGCCGAACCCACCGCCTCGGCCATGGCAGGCAGATCGGTGCCGGGACCGCAGCCGACGTCCAGCACGCTCAGGCCGGGCCGCAGGTCGAGCGCGGCCAGCACCTGCCGTTTGTAGTCGCGCCCGGCTTCGGCGACCTGGGCGTAGTAGTCGATTTTGTCCGGCCGGGGGACACCGAAAGTCATGGTTCGAGTGAACCAGAGGTCTTGGCGAGTGCGATGAAGCTGCTCCAATCCGGATCGGACAACCCGAGACGCGCCCCGGCTTCGGCGAGGGAGGAAGCCGCGGAATCGAGGAACCAGGACGCGGTCAGCACCATGCTCGCCGCGGCCGCGGGAGCGCGGCGGACGCCCTCGGGAGTGAGGTCCTGGGCGTTGAGCGTGTAGACGGCGGAGTCGAGCAGCCGCGCGACGAGGCTGTAGGCGTTGGCCGCTTCCGTCGTGCGCGTGAGCGCCCGGAAACGGGGGCGGGCGGCTTCGACGAGCGCCGGGGTCAGCAGGGCGCGCAGCCGCGGCCATTCCGCCGCCATGTGCTCGCCGAGCCACCCGGACAGCCGCCGGTACCGCGCGGCGGCCTGCTCGAACCGCGCTCGCAGGGCGGTCAGCTCCGCCGGCTCGGAGTCGCCTTCCATGAAGAGGATGCCGGTCGTCGCGACCACCGCCGGGTCGTTGAGGTCGACGCATCCGACGGCCCCGTGCGCGGGATCGAGCCGCTCGGGAGCCGGACTGTCCGACCACCGGGCGGCCAGCAGCTTCAAAGCGTTGGAATCGCGCCGCCAGGCCGCGGCCTCCTCGAGCTTGAGCATCGAGTGGTAGCGCTCGTGCTCGCGGTGATCGCGCGCCACCTGCACGTATCCGGCCAGTTCCGCAGGAGACGGCCCCTCCGGTCCGGGAACTCCGACAGTCATGTCCTCGAGTCAACCAGAAAACGCCTCGGTCCAGCGCCGGAGCTTCCCGGAGATCGCCTGCATCGTCCGGCAATTCGGCTGCTCTAGGACGACTCGCGGGCACGGCCGGACGCGCGAACCGGATCTCCGCCCTCAGCTCGCCAAGGCGAGCGCAACCGCCGCACCGTGCCCCGCTCGACCGCCGTGCCGCGGCGAAACGCGGGACCGCCGCGACATAATCGTCGTCCTCCGCGGGCTGCGCGATTCCCCGGCGTTCGTGAGCACGACCGTGTTGCATTGGTTGGACTGTCTGCCGCTGCGTGATCTGCTGGCGACGTCCGGCCGAGTCGCCGTGCGGATCCGATTCCCGGCATCGGGCGCGACCGGGCAATCGATTCCGGCCGGCTTTTCGCGAGAAAGATTCGCGGCGCGCACTCGAGGATCCGGCGCAGTTCCGGGATGGGAATGGCAACACCCCTTCAGGGCGTGACGGGTAGCGAGGGGAATCGGCCGCGTCCTCCTCCGGAACGCGGGTTTGACCTGGTTGGGGTCCCCCTATGCGGTGATTCCTTGCTTGTGAACTCCCCGCCGCGGGGGAGGGCGCGGTACGAATTCCCCTGCCTGGTGTCGATGAACGCGGGTAAGCAGCTCGACAATTCCGTCCTTCTCCGTGGGAGTTTGTGTGATGGCCCGTCGTTCCGGATTCATGCGCTCCCGCGGGAAGCGCGCCGCCGCGGCACTCGCGGCGGTTGTGGCTGTGGGCGTCGCGGGCGCCGCACCGGCGATGGGCGCGACCTTGCCGCCCAGCGTCAGTCCGGCGAGCCCGTCCTCGGCGCAGGTCCCCGCGGCATCGGCAAACCCGGCGCCGTCCAGTTCAGCGGCTCCCGCACCGGCCAGCCCAGCGCCCGCCACCGCAGCGCCGGCCAGCCCAGCACCCGCCACCGCGGCACCGACCAGCTCGGCGTCAGCCGTCCCGGCACCAGCCACGGCAGCACCAGCCGCACCGCAGCCCAGAGCGGTCGAACCCCGGGGCCTCGGCACCCCGCGCAAAATCGGCCCGGACCCGGCCTTCTCGACAGTCGCCCACGGCGCGATCACGATGGCGGCCAACTCGGTCGTCAGCTGCGGCACCACCCCCACGGCCTGCGGGGAGACCGCCAACAACTCCAGCTACGGCTACTGGATCAAGAGCGACCCGGCGGCCCCGGGCAACACCGCCTCGAGCGCGAACCTGACCATCCCGCCCGGAGCGACCGTCCTGTCCGCCCGGCTGTACTGGCAGGCCAACCCCATCTCCTCCAACGCCGATTCCGGCGACCCGTCCCGGGCGAACCAGGTCGCGTTCAAAGCCCCGGGCACCGCCACTTACCAGCGCCTGACCGCCGACACCTACGACTGGTTCGACGCACTGGGCGGGGGATCCCCGCAGATCACCGCGCACGCGGGCGTCAAAGACGTCACCGCGCTGGTCAAACAGGCCGGCGGCGGCTCCTACACGGTGGCCGACCTCCAGGCGTGCCGCGGCAACTCGGCCAACAGCGCCAGCAACCTCGGCTGCTGGGGCGGCTGGTCGCTGGTCGTGGCCTACGCGCTGGACACCGAGCCGCTGCGCTACCTGCAGATCTGGGACGGTTTCGACTGGGTCCGGGGCGGCGGCAGCCCCACCGCGACGACCATCGACCTGAACGGCATCCGCACCCCGGCCGACCACGCGCCCGCCGCCACTCTCGGGGTCGTGGTCGGCGACGGCGACGCCAACATCTCCGGCGACTACCTCGAATTCGGCCGCGACGCCTCGTCGCTGCAGCGGCTGACCCTGCCCGCGCCCGGCGGCACCAGCACGACCAACGCGTTCAGCAGCCGGATCGACCGGGTCACCGCGTCCGGCACCGGCAGCAACGTCACCGACCGCACGCCGAACCCGGCCAACAACTTCGGCTACGACGCCCGTACGGTCGACGTCACCGGCAAACTGCCCGCCGGTGCGGACCGGGCGCAGCTGAAGGTCGGGACCACCGGGGACGCGCTCTACCCGCAGACCGTCTGGCTGATGGCCGAGGCCAACGAGCCCAACCTGCAGATCGTCAAGACCAACGACCCCGAGGGCAACCTCCAGGAGCGCCCGCCTGGCTGGGTCGGGCGCGGCGGCGAGATCTCCTACGGACTGGACGTCGCCAACCGGAACCCCGACGGCAGCATCACGAACCTCGACACCGCGACCGGCGTGGTCGTCACCGACACGCTGCCCGCCGGAGTGTCCTATGTGGCCGGTTCGGACCCGCGGTGCTCGGCGTCCGGCCAAGTCGTCACCTGCGTCCTGCCCGATCTGGCCCCGGGACAGAGCACGCACGTCGGCTTCCGCGTCACCGTTTCGCCGACGGTCGCCCCGGGCACCCGCCTCGACAACACCGCGTCGGTGGTCTTCCAGGGCAAGCAGACCGGCCGCGAACAGAGCCGGACCAGCAACACCGTCCGCAACGTGGTCGCGGTGCCGGAGTACACGCTGACCAAGGTCGTGGACAAGGCGAACGCGCTGCCCGGCGACCAGTTGACCTACACCGTCACCCTGGACAACACCGGCAACCTCCCGGTGCCGCCCACTACCGTCACCGACACGCTCCCGCCCGGCACGACCTTCGTCAGCGCGGACACCACGAGCGGCGCTGTCACCGGCACCGGTCCGCTGCAATGGCGCACCGTGGCGATCCCGCCGGGCAGCCGGGCCACGATGACCGTGCACGCCCGGATCAACGACTCGACCGTCGGCACCACGCTGATCAACCGCGCCAAGGTGACCGACGGCCCGCCGCCGACCGTCCCGCCGGACCGGCAGTGCGCGGACGACGTCACGGCTTCCTGCGCGGAGACAGTCGTGCCCGGCCCGAAGATCGAGGTCGCCAAGACCGTCGACAAGGCTTCGGCGAATCCTGGCGACACGGTGAAGTACACCGTGGTCGTGCGCAACACCGGACAGGTCGCGGCCCGCGGCGCGACGTTCACCGACGACCTGTCGAAGGTCCTCGACGACGCCGTCTACAACAACGACGCCGCTCCTGCCGCGCAGATCTCTTACACCGCACCGAAGCTGACCTGGACCGGCGACCTGGCAGTCGGCGCCTCGGCGACGATCACCTACAGCGTCACCGTGAAGAATCCCGATCCCGGCGACCACAAGCTGACCAACGTCGTCACGTCAACGACCCCGGGCAGCAACTGTGCGGCCGGATCGACCGATCCTCGATGCGGCACAACGACTCCGGTGTCCGGGATCCGGATCAGCAAGACCGCGGATCCGGCCAGCGCCAAGCCCGGCGACACCGTGAAATACACCGTGACCGTCTCGAACACCGGCCAAACTCCGTTGTCCAGTGCGACTTTCACGGACGACCTCTCGAAGGTCCTGGACGATGCCGCCTACAACGGTGACGCTTCGGCTTCTGTCGGTTCGGCGACTTACGCGGCGCCGCGGCTGACGTGGACCGGTGACCTGCCCGTCGGCGGCACCGCGACGGTGACGTATTCGGTGAAGGTCAACAATCCCGACACCGGCGACCACAAGCTGGTCAACGCCGTCACCTCGACCACTCCGGGCAACAACTGCGCCGCGGGTTCGACCGATCCGGCGTGCTCGACGACGACCCCGGTGTCCGGGATGCGGATCGAGAAGAAGGCCGACAAGCAGGCCGCGAACCCCGGCGACCAGGTGACGTACACGGTCGTCGTCTCGAACACCGGCCAAACTCCGTTGTCCGGCGCGACATTCACCGACGACCTCTCGAAGGTGCTGGACGACGCGAGCTACAACGGTGATGCTTCGGCTTCTGTCGGTTCGGCGAGCTATGCGGCGCCGCGGCTGACGTGGACCGGTGACCTGCCGGTGGGTGCTTCGGCGACGATCACCTACAGCGTCACCGTAAAGAATCCCGTGACCGGCGACCATAAACTGGTCAACACGATCACTTCCACGACGCCGGGCAACAACTGCGTCGCCGGCTCGACGGATCCGGCGTGCTCGACGACGACGCCGGTGTCCGGGATCGAGTTCGTCAAGACCGTCGACAAGACCAGCGCCAACCCCGGCGATCCGGTTCGGTACACCGTGACCGTCTCGAACACCGGCCAAGTCCCGTTGTCCGGCGCGACTTTCACGGACGACCTGTCGCAGGTGCTGGACGACGCTGTCTACAACAACGACGCCACCCCAGCCGCGCAGATCTCTTACACCGCACCGAAACTGACCTGGACCGGCGATCTGGCAGTCGACGCCTCGGTGACGGTGACGTACAGCGTCACGGTGAAGAATCCCGTGACCGGCGACCATAAACTGATCAACACGATCACCTCCACTACGCCCGGCAGCAATTGCGCGGCCGGATCCACCGATCCGCGATGCGGTACCACGACTCCGATATCCGGGATGCGGATCGCCAAGTCCGCCGACCGCGACCAGGTCGTGCCCGGCGACAAGGTGACCTACACGATCACCGTCACGAACACCGGCCAAACCCCGCTGCCCGGCGCGACGTTCACCGATGACCTGTCGCAGGTGCTGGACGACGCCGTCTACAACAACGACGCCACTCCGGCCGCGCAGATCTCTTACACCGCACCGAAACTGACCTGGACCGGCGACCTGCCGATCGGCGGTTCGGCGACGGTGGCCTACAGCGTCACGGTGAAGAATCCGGACTCAGGGGACAAGAAGCTCCACAATGTCGTCACGTCCTCGACGCCCGGCACCAACTGCCCGCCGGGTTCCACCGATCCGTCGTGCTCGACCACGACACCGGGCAAGGAACTGACGATCGCCAAAACCGTGGACAAGCAGACCGCGAACCCGGGCGACAAGGTCACCTACACGGTGAAGGTGACCAACACCGGCCAGGTCCCGCTGCCGGACGCGAGCTTCACCGACGACCTGTCCCAGGTGCTGGACGACGCCTCCTACAACAACGACGCGGCCTCCTCGGTCGGCTCGACGGCTTACGCAGCACCGCGTTTGACCTGGACGGGCGACTTGCCGGTCGGTGCTTCGGCGACGGTGACGTACAGCGTCACGGTGCACGACCCGATCTCCGGCGACCACCAGCTGCGCAATACCGTCAGCACGCCGGTGCCGGGCAACTGCGAACCTGGGTCGACGGATCCGAAGTGCTCGACTCTGACGCCGTTGCCGGGGTTGACGATCGCCAAATCGGTGGACAAACAGTCCGCGAACCCGGGCGACAAGGTCACTTACACAGTGAAGGTGACCAACACGGGTCAGCTCCCGCTACCCGGCGCGACCTTCACCGACGACCTGTCGAAGGTGCTGGACGATGCCGCTTACGGCAACGATGCATCGGCCTCGATCGGCTCGGTGACGTATGCCGCGCCTCGGCTGACCTGGACCGGCGACCTCCCGATCGGTGCCTCGGCGACGGTCACGTACAGCGTCACGGTGCACAATCCGGCTGGCGGCGATCACCGGCTGACGAACGTCGTCACGTCCGATACTCCGGGCGGGAATTGCCCGCCGGGCTCGACGGATCCGCGTTGCGGGACGACGACGCCGGTGTCCGGCATCGCGATCAGCAAGGTGGCGGACAAGTCGTCGGCGAAGCCGGGCGACAAGGTCACGTACACGGTGACGGTGGTGAACACGGGCCAGACTCCGTTGTCCGGCGCGACTTTCACTGACGACCTGTCGAAGGTCTTGGATGACGCTGCCTACAACGGCGACGCGACGGCCTCCGGCGGCGTGGTGACTTATGCCGCGCCTCGGCTGACGTGGACCGGAGATGTCGCAGTGGGTGCTTCGGTGACGGTGACGTACAGCGTCACGGTGGCGAACCCGGTCAAGGGCGATCACCGGTTGACGAATGTGGTCACCTCCGATACTCCGGGCGCGAATTGCCCGCCGGGGTCGCCGGATCCGCGTTGTGGGACGACGACTCCGGTTGCTGGCTTGGACATCTCGAAGGTGGTGGACAAGAAGGACGTCAAGCCGGGGGACAAGGTCACTTATACGGTGACTGTGCGGAACACCGGTCAGACTGTCCAAACGGGAGCGACGTTCACCGACGATCTCTCCAAGGTGCTGGACGATGCCACGTACGGGAACGATGCTTCGGCCTCGCTCGGCTCAGTGACGTATGCCGCGCCTCGATTGACGTGGACCGGCGACCTCCCGATCGGTGCTACGGCGACGGTCACCTACAGCGTCACCGTGAGCAACCCGGTCAAGGGCGATCACCAGTTGACGAATGCGGTGACGTCGGAGACTCCGGGCGGGAATTGCCCGCCGGGGTCGACGGATCCGCGTTGTGGCACGAAGACCCCGGTCGCGGGCTTGGATATCTCGAAGGTGGCGGACAAGAAAGACGTCAAGCCCGGCGACAAGGTCACTTATACGGTGACTGTGCGGAACACCGGCCAGACTGTCCAAACGGGAGCGACTTTTACCGACGATCTTTCGAAGGTCCTCGACGATGCCGCTTATGACGGTGATGCATCGGCTTCGACCGGTTCGGCGAGCTATGCCGCACCACGGTTGACGTGGACTGGTGATTTGCCGGTGGGTGCTACTGCGACGGTCACGTACAGCGTCACCGTGAACAACCCCGTCAAGGGCGATCACCAGCTGAAGAACGTAGTCACGTCGGAGACTCCGGGCGGGAACTGTCCGCCGGGGTCGACCGATCCGAGCTGTGGCACGACGACGCCGGTGTCCGGTATCACGATCAGCAAGGTGGCGGACAAGAAGGACGCGAAACCGGACGACAAGGTCACTTACACCGTGACCGTGACGAACACCGGCCAGACCCCATTGCCCGGCGCGACGTTCACCGACGACCTGTCGAAGGTCCTCGACGACGCCGCTTACGGCAACGACGCTTCGGCCACGATCGGCTCGGTGACCTATGCGGCTCCGCGGCTGACCTGGACCGGTGATTTGCCAGTCGGCACCACCGCGACGGTCACCTACAGCGTCACCGTGAACAACCCGGTCAAGGGTGATTTCAAGCTGGCGAACGCGGTCACCTCGGACACTCCGGACGGGAACTGTCCGCCCGGGTCTACGGATCCCCGCTGTGGCACCACGACTCTCATCGCCGGTTTGGACATTACGAAGGTCGCGGACAAGAAGGACGTCAAGCCGGGGGACAAGGTCACGTACACGGTGACGGTCAAGAACACCGGCCAGACCGTCCAAACGGGAGCGACGTTCACGGACGATCTCTCGAAGGTCCTCGACGACGCCGCTTACGGGAACGACGCTTCGGCCTCGATCGGCTCGGTGACCTATGCCGAACCCCGGTTGACCTGGACCGGTGACGTGCCGGTCGGTGCTACCGCGACGGTCACCTACAGCGTCACCGTGAACAACCCCGTCAAGGGCGATCACACGCTGGCGAACGTCGTCACCTCGGAGACCCCGGGCACGAACTGCCCGCCGGGCTCGAAGGACCCGAGGTGCGGGACCACGACGCCGGTCGCGGGGCTGATCCTGGTTAAGAAGGCGAGCGTCGCCGAGGCGAAGGCGGGCGATCAGGTCACCTATACCGTCACCGCGACGAACACCGGACAGACTGTCCTGAAGGACGCGACCTTCGCCGACGACCTGACCGGCGTCCTCGGCAACGCCGCTTACAACAACGACGCGACCGCATCGACCGGCTCTGTCACGTACGCGGCGCCCCGGTTGACCTGGACCGGCGACCTGCCAGTCGGCGCGACCGCGACGGTCACCTACAGCGTCAAGGTCAAGACCCCGGTCGGCGACGGACAGAGCCTGCGCAACGTCATTACCTCGACGACGCCCGGCGCCAACTGCCCCGACGCCTCCGCCGACCCGCGCTGCAAGACGACCACGCCGCTCACGAAGACCCCGCCCACGCCGCCGACCCCGCCGACAGTCCCGCCGACGCCTCCGGTCCAGCCCCCGCCGCCGAACCCGCCCCTGGCGTGGACCGGGGTGGTCCTGATCCCGGTGGGAATCGTGGCAATCGCCCTGCTCGCGGGCGGAGGCGCGCTGCTGCTGATCTCGCGTCGCCGGAGGTCTCAACGCTGACCGCCCGCTGACGCGCTGCTCCCTGCTCCGGCAGAAGTCCGTGAAGGGCTCCTTGAGGGAATCAGATTCCCTCAAGGAGCCCTTCACGGACTTCTGCGGAAGCTGGGAACCCGCCCTTTTCAGCGTCCGGCGACCAGCAGGTGGAACGCCCGCGGCCCGTCGCCGAGGCGGTCGTGGCGGCGGAGTTCGAGCCCCGCGTCCTCGAGGGCTTTCTCGATCTCTTCCGGCGGGCGCAGCCGGAAGCCGTGGCCGGTGAACGGCATTTCGCGCATCATCTCGGGATCTCCGATGCCGACGACGAACCGGCCGCCGCCGCCGGAGAGCACCCGCGCGACTTCGGCGAACGCGGGCACCAGATCGGGGATGAAGTAGACCGTGTTGACGGTCAGCGCCGCGTCGATCGTCCCGTCTTCCAGCGGAAGCTCGGCCATCCCGGCTTGGTGCAGCACCAGCCGTCCGGCGGCGAGGTTCTTCGGGAACGTCCGCCGCGCCCGGGCGAGCGCCGTTTCGGAGATCTCCGCGCCGTGCACGGTGCCGCCCTCGGTGGCCCGCAGCAGGAGGTCGAGACCCAGCCCGCCGCCGAAGCCGAGGTCCAGCGCGGTTTCGCCGCGGCGGATGTCCAGCGCGTCGACCGCTCCGGTGACCGGCCCGCGGTTGACGTTGTTGAGCAGTCGCACAACGGCCTGCCCGGCCCGGCCGCGCGGATGGCCCAGTTGTTTGGCGAAACCGGCGAGCAGAGTGTCACGTGGTCCCATGAACCCAGTGTGCCGCGATATGGCAACGTGCGGGCGAACTGACTTTTGAGGAGGCGACGTGTCGGAGAAGACCGCTGTGGTCACCGGGGCAGGTTCCGGGCTGGGCCGCCGGATCGCGCAAGCGCTGCTCGGTGCCGGTTACCGGGTCGCGCTCGCCGGACGTCGCGAGGACGCCTTGCGCGAAACGGCCGGTTCGGACGCGAACGCGCTGGTCGTGCCCACAGACGTCGCCGATCCCGCTTCGGTGGAGGCGCTTTTCTCGACGGTGCGCAGCGAGTGGGGCCGCTTGGACCTGCTGGTGAACAACGCAGGAGTGTCGCTCGGCGGCACCGTCGCGGATCTGTCCGTCGAGGACTGGCGACGCACTGTCGACACGAACCTCACCGGCATGTTCCTGTGCGCGCAGCAGGCCGTGCAGCTGATGCGCGACCAAGATCCGCAGGGCGGCCGGATCGTCAACAACGGCTCGATCTCCGCGCACGCGCCGCGCCCGGCGAGCGTCGCGTACACCGCCACCAAGCACGCCGTCACCGGCCTGACCCGGTCGATTTCGCTCGACGGCCGCGCCTGGAATGTCGCGTGCGGACAGATCGACATCGGCAACGCGGCCACCGAGATGACCGAGCGGATGGCCGCGGGCATCCCGCAGGCCGACGGACGGCTCCTGGCCGAGCCGACCTTCGACGCGGGCCACGTCGCCGACGCGGTGCTCTACATGGCGGGACTGCCGCTGGACGCCAACGTCCAGTTCCTCACCATCACCGCCACCACGATGCCGTTCATCGGCCGGGGATGACGTGATCGCGGCGGAATTCGTCGAACAGCCGGTAGAACATCTGCTCAGTGTCCACATAGGAATGGAAACCGGCACGGCGTGACTTCGACGTGTCCGCGAACATGTCGTAGTCCCACGAGAACACGAAGTCGCCGAAGGCCCACGAAGAGACGTCGGCGTACGAAGCGGTGAGACCGTGCTTCGCCGCCATCTCGGTCCACAGCGGTTCCTTGTCGGCCATCACCGTGCTTAGCGGCAGCTGTAGCGGCGGAGCGACTTCAAGGTCGAAGTACGCGGCTAGCTTCGGCCACAGCTCTCGCCAGCGAAAGAGGTCACCGTTGGCGATGTTGAACGCTTCGTTGCGGCTCGACGTCGCCGCCCACACCGTGCCCTCCGCGAGCAACTGTGCGTCCGTCATCTCAAGCAGGCTGTCGTACGCGCCGGGCTTGCCGGGAAACCGCAGCGGCAGGCCGAGTTCCTTCGAGATCGACGCGTAGACCGCGATCACGAGCGCGAGGTTCATCGGGTTGCCGAGCGTCGTCCCGCCGACCACGGACGGCCGGATCGCCGACCACGACCAGCCGCCGGCTGCGGCCCGGCGTTCCAGGAACTTTTGCTGGTCCACGTTGAACTCCGGCGGCATGTGCTGTCCGGCGTCGGCTTCGCGGGCGGGAGTCTTGAACGGGCCGAGGTGCGCGCCGTAGACCTTGTAGCCCTGCATCAGGCTGACGTGCTCCAGCGGGCCTTCGTCAAGGCCGTTCACCAGGTTCTCCAGCATCGCCACGTTCGGCGGCACGAGTTCCGCCCACGTCGGCCGGTCCTGGTAGGCCGCGTAGAAGAGGTGCGTCGCGCCGACGCCGGCCAGCGCCGCCCGGGTGCCCGCCGGGTCGAGCAGGTCGACGGCGAGGCGGCCCGGCCCGCCGCGACGGGAGAGTCCGAGCACCTCCCAGCCGTCGAGAGTGCGCAGGTGAGAGATGAGTTTCCGGCCGATGATCCCGTTGGCCCCGGCCACGAGGGCCACGCGTGTGCTGCTCATGTCTTCGATCCTGTCCTCGTCGAACAGATAAATCCAAGACTTACTTCTCACGGCTTCGATAAGCTGTGTTTATGACAAGTCTGCGGCAGCTCGAGTACCTCGTGACGGTGGTCGACACCGGTTCGTTCACCCGGGCCGCCGAGCAGTTGCACGTGACGCAGCCCGCGCTTTCGCACCAGATGCGGGCGCTGGAGCACAGCGTCGGCGGGCCGCTGCTGGAACGGCTGCCGCGTGCGGTCCGGCTTACGCCGATGGGCCGCGCGATGCTGCCGCACGCCCGCGCCGCGCTTGCCGACGCCGAACGCGCTCGGTGTGCCGCGCGGCAGGCTTCCGGCCAGGTCGCTGGAGAACTGCTGATCGCGACGGTTTACTCGGTGAGTCTCGGGGTGCTCCCGCCCGCGCTCCGGGTGTGGCGGCGTGAGCGGCCGGACGTCGACGTGCGGCTTTTCGAATACCGCCACGCCGACGAACTGCGCGACGCGATGCTGGCCGGAGAAGCGGACCTCGCGATCGGTCCGCGTCCGGCTGACTGGACCGGCCCGGTGCGGTCGTTGGGCACCGAGGAGTTCGTGGTGGTGCTCCCGGCTGATGGCGCGATGGAGTCCACTTCGGACGGTACGGTCGAGCTGGCCGATCTAGCCGGCTGCGCGTGGGTGCATTACGCACCTGGTCACGGCTTGGCGGAGCTCCTCGACGCTGCCTGCGCGGAGGCGGGCTTCCGGCCGCGACCTGCTGTGCGCACGGAACAGACGGCCGCCGCGCCGTTGCTCGCGGCGGCCGGATTGGGGCCTGCGCTGGTTCCGGCGAACGTGCTGCCCGCGGAGTTCAGCGGGCGGGTTTTGCGTCCTGGCAAGCCGATTCGACGTGAGCTGGTCGCTTACGGTCGCAGCGAACCGGATCCGTTGACGGCGGCGTTCGGCGAAGTGCTGAAGCAGCACGCACGGGTCTAGTCGCGCAGCCGAGTCAGGTCGATTCCGGTGAACGGCGTCGTCACCGCGTCGTGGACTCGCGCGGACCAGACAGCGTGCCCGTGTGCAGTCCACAGTGGAATCGCCGGGAGATCGCGCAGAGCTTCGTTCTCCGCGATCCGGAACAGTTGCGCGGCTTCTTCCGGTGCCGCGGTGGTTTCGGCGGAGTTGAGGTCGGCGGCGAACCCGGCGTCGGTGTAACCGGCTGCGTCCGCGAGAGCGTGCAGGATGTCGGACGGGCTCGGCGACACGGCCTTGACCTCCAACGCGGACGGTCCAGTCGGCTTGCCTCCGGTCGCTTTTCGCTGTGCGGTGACCGAGATTCCCAGGCTCTTCGACAAACCGTCGGCCAGCGCCTGAGGCCAGGTGCCGTCGAAGCTGTCGTAGTACACCGCGGCGTCGCCGGTGAATCCCGCTTGGTTCAACAGGGATTTGGCAGCGGGGCCGTCGAAAGTGCACGGACGGCAGCCCCCGGTGCGCTCGCCGGGTGCGACGGCTGGCGGCAGCAATCCCTTGGCCGCGTCCGCCTGATGCGCGAGCGGCCCGGATTCCAGCGCGCCGCGGTCGGTGCCGAGAGCGAACGCGTGCCGCACCGTCGGGTCGGCGAATCGCGTCGCCTCAGCGGAAAACACCAGGTAGCCAGCGCGAGGGAGCGCCCACATCGCGTGCCGGTCGGCGAAATCGGCGTGCATCGCCTCGTGTCGATCGCCGGGGACGGACGTGGCGACGTCGAGCTTGCCCTCCTTGACCTCGTCGTACTGTTCCGCCGGATTGCCGACGCGCAGATTGATTTCCTTGGCCCGTCCCGGATCCGCGGTGACCCGGACGAGCTTGCCGCCGGACCCGGACTGCCAGTCGCCCTCCAGGCGCAGCGGGCCGTTGCCGATCGGATGGCGGGCGAACCCGTTCCAGTCGCGCGATTTCAGCACCGACGCGGGCAGCGGAACCAGCCCAGGCGCGGACAGCCAGGCCGGCACCTGGTTGGCCGGACGGTCGAGCACGATCCGCAGCTGCGCCGGGTCGACTGCGGTGATTTCCTTGGCCCGCAGCGACTTCGTGAGCACCTGCGTGCTGGCCCAATGATGTCCCGCGATCGCCTTCCAGGTGTCCACATAGGACTGCGCGGTGACCGGCGTGCCGTCGTGGAACTTCCCGGGCCGCAGCTTGACGGTCCAGGTCACCTGGTCGGTGCTGCTGATCGATTCGGCTGCGCGCGGGGTCGCTTTTCCGCTGGCCGGATCGTAATCGGCGAGCGGCGTCCACAACGCGCCGGTGACGAGCCGTCCGGACGGATCGGTGACGTCGGCGGGCAACAGGGTGCCGGGTTCGCCGAGGCCGACCGACAGGACGCCGGGCTGGGCGGGTTCGGCCGACGACGAACAGCCGGGGAGACCGGCCGCGACGAGGGCGGCGAGCGTGAGCGGGACCAGCAGACGCGATCGCATGCTGACTTACTACCAGGTGGAAAGCCACTAAAGGCGGTTGTGTCCGGTTAGGGACCGTCTTAAAGTACTTCAGTCACACTGGGGTCTCCGGGAGGTTTCGCGTGCGCCGTTGGTGGATTCGTTCCGGACTGGCGATGGCGACGGCAGCGGCGACACTGGTCGCCACGGGATTGCCCGCCGCGGCCTGCGAGGACGACAAGCCGGTCACCGAGGCGAAACACTCGCTCGGCGACCCGGGCGCGATCAAGGGCGTGGAGCCGGTCGGCAACGTGCCGGACGCGCAAGGAGCCATCTCGGCGAACTTCCTCAGCTACGGCGCACGCGACGTGATGGTCGTGTCCGGCCAGTTCGGCTTGAAGGTCTACGACCTCACGGACAATCCGGCGAAGCCGCGCGCGATCGGCGAGCTGAGCCTGCCCGGGCTGTGGGAAACCGAGGACACCGAGGTCGACGCGAAGCGCAAGCTCGTGTTCCTGTCCCGCGACCCGCGCGCGTTCAAGGGCAACACGCGCACCGGCGAGTCCGGGATCTACGTGGTCGACGTCAAGCATCCGGAGAAGCCGGAAATCCTCAGCTACGTCAAGGTTCCGGCGGGCCACACCACCAGCTGCGTCGACGACTGCCGCTACCTCTGGACCGGCGGCCCGGCGAAGGCCGACAACCAGCCCGCGGACTGGGGCGGCAGGCCGATCTGGGTCACCGACGTGCGCAACCCGCGCAAGCCGAACGTGTACCCGGACCCGATCGAACTCGCTCGCAACGACGGCAAAACCGACTACGTGCACGACGTGCAGGTGGACAAGACGGGCGTCGCGTGGGTGTCCGGCGCGGGCGGTGTGCGCGGCTACTGGACGTCCGGTCTCCACCACGACCCGGTGCAGAACCGCTACCGCTGGGCGACTGCCCTCAAGCCGGTGCCGTACGCGGGCGGCGGAGTGGCGGAAACCGCCGCGCCGTCGAAGTTCATGCACAACAGCTTCCACCCGGTCGGCGCGCGCGACGATGGAGCCTGGCGCGGTCATGACTTGGTGTACGCCACCGAGGAGAGCTTCCTCCCGGGCTGCGCGGGCGACGGCGTGCTGACGATTTCCTCGCTGGATGGTTCGTACCAGGGCGAAGGCTGGCGGTCCACGCCGGAGAAGCCGTTCCGGATGCGCAGTATCGGCACCTGGGGCGTCGCCGGGCAAGAAGGCAGCGACCCGGTGTCCGACGACTGCTCGGCGCACTACTTCGACATTCGCGGGCATGTGCTGGTGCAGTCGTTTTACGCGCAGGGAACCCGGTTCCTGGACGTGAGCGACCCCTCGAACCCGACGCAGATCGCGTACTTCCGGCCCGCGGACGCGGCTTCGTGGGCGCCGTACTGGCATGACGGGTACGCGTATGTGGCGGACAACAAGCGGGGGATCGACATTCTGAAGCTCACCGCTTAGCGGGCGGCTAGTTCGCGGCGGAGCGGGCAGTATCCGGCCGTCCGGCGCATTTCCCGGAGCCTCGAAGTCGAGATACCGGCGCTCACCAGACGGATGCGGTTCACGCCAGCCGCCCGGAAACCTCGCCGCCAACCGGATATCGGACAGCCAGCCCGTCCAGCAGCGCCTGCAGCCCGATCTCGAAAAGATGGTCCAGATCCAGGTCATACCCCTCAGCAAGATCCCGCACCATCCGCGTCAGCACCGGATACCGTCCGGACCCCATCAACGCCGCGTACCCCCGCGCCTGCGTCTCCATCCACTCGTCCTCGGTGATCCCCGTCGCGCCCATCGCGTGCCGCTCGCGCTCCAGGTGGATCGCGGTGCCTTGAATATGGTTGTAGAACAACACATTCAGATCGCACAGATCAGCCGCGCTGAGCCCGAACACCGACAACGCGGCCAGCGCGCGTTCGTTGTGCGCGGCCAGGTTCGGCAGCGGCCAAGGCCGGGTGAGCGGCACGAGATGCGCCAGCCAAGGATGCCGCCGGTGCACGGACCACAGCGTGCGCGCCGACAACTCCAGCTGCGCCCGCCATCCCGCCGGTTCCCGTGCTGGATAACCGATTTCGCCGTAAACGTGGTCCGCCATCAGGAAAACCAGTTCGTCCTTTCCGGACAGATACCGGTACGGGGCCATCGCCGGAACACCCAGCCGAGCGGCGAGTCCGCGCATCGACAGTGCCGCGACACCTTCCGCATCAGCGATCGCGATTGCCGTGCGCACCAACCGATCCCGCGTCAACGGTGGGCGCTTCGAGTCGGTCGCAGTGTGCTGACCAGCGACGACATGGCCCGACCGAGGTTCGGCGCGGAGCACGCCTTCACGACGCAGCACGTCGAGCGCCTTGGCCGCGGTGGCGTTCGCGACACCATGCGCCGAAGCCAGCTGACGCGTCGAAGGCACCTTCGCGCCCGGCGGCAACTGCGAGATCTCCTCGCGCAACGCAGCAGCGATCCGGAGGTAAGGCGGTTCGGTCGGCATCGGCGTCCTGTCTGTACTAGGTCAGCGGGGTATCTGTACTAGGTCAGTTTTGGCAGCGGTAACCAGGTCAGGGCAGGTTCATCAGGGTAATGATGCACCGTATCAAGGGGTGAGGACATGCCTGAAGCACTGGTTTGCGGCGCGGGAGTCGCCGGATGCGCGTCGGCCTACTGGCTGCGCCGCAACGGCTACGACGTGACGGTCGTCGAGCGTGCGGACGGACTGCGCAGCGGGGGTCAGGCGATCGACATCCGCGGGGTCGCGCTGGAGGTCATCGAGCGGATGGGGCTGGGGGAGCAGGTCCGCGCGGCCCGCACGCGGATGCGCGGGATGTCGATGCTCGACGCGTCCGGCAACGAGGTGTTCCGCTCCGAGGAACGCGTCTACAGCAGCGGCCGGCTCGACAGCGCCGACATCGAGATCCTCCGCGACGACCTGGTCGAGCTGCTGCACAACGCCGCCGACGTCGAGTTCCGCTTCGGAGACGAGATCACCGCGCTCGACGCCGAGTCCGGCCGGGTCGAGTTCGCCAAGGCCGAGCCGCACACGTTCGACCTGATCGTCGGCGCGGACGGCGCGCACTCGGCGGTCCGGCGGCTCGCGTTCGGACCGGAGGACCAGTTCCGTCGTTACCTCGGGCAGTACCTGGCGATCTTCCCGGCGGCCAACACCGTCGGCCTCGAAGACTGGCAGATCTGGTTCCAGGGCGAGGGCGTCGGCGGCGCGGTCTACCCGGTGCCGGGCAACGAGGAGATCCGGGTGACGCTCGGCTTCGGCGAGCCGGAGTACCGCGAGATCCGGGACGTCGCGGAGCAGAAGAAGCTCGTCGCCGAGCGCTTGGCCGACGTCGGCGGCCCAGTCCCTGAGCTGGTCAAAGCCATGGCGGACTCTCAGACCTTCTTTTTCGACGCCATGCTCCAGATCCACCTCGACCGCTGGACGACCGGCCGGGTCGCGCTGGTCGGCGACGCCGGGTACTGCGCGTCGGTGCTGTCCGGACAAGGCACGAGTCTCGCCCTGGTCGGCGCGTACATCCTGGCGGACGGCCTCGACGACTACGAGACCCGCATGCGCCCCTTCGCCGAGCTGAACCAGGCGCTGGCCACGGAAAACCCGGCCGGGCCCGCGTCGGAGGAATCGGTCGAGCGGGCGAAGAACGCGATCAGCCTGACCCGCTGACCCGCCATCCGGCGGGAGATTCCCGCCGCCCGGCTGTCCGCGTCCGGCCAAGGGGCGGCGAGGATGAGGTCCAGCAACCGAGTCCCTGGAGGCCCCGCGATGACTGCGTATCCGCCGCTCCCGTTCGACCCCGAGCTCGCCGCGGCGCTCGAGGTTCTGGCGGCCGAGCGTCCGCCGATCAAGACGCTCGAGTCGATCCCGGCGGTGCGCGCGGCCGCGGCGAAGCGGCAGGTTTCGCTGGAGGAGATCACCGCCGACGGTGCCCTCGAAGTGTCCGAAGTGGACGCCGAGGGGCCGCGCGGCCCGATCCCGCTGATCGTCGCGCGGCCAGCCGGGGCGGTCGACGTTCCGGTGCTGTACTGGCTGCACGGCGGCGGCATGGTCATCGGCGGCCACAAGGGCGGTGACCTGTACTTCCTCAAGGAATACGCGACCGAACTGGGCCTCGGCTTCGTCTGCGTCGACTACCGCGTCGCGCCTGAACACCCGCATCCGGCGCCGGTCGAGGACTGCTACGCCGGCTTGGAATGGACGGTCAAGCACGCCGCCGAGTACGGCTTCGACGCCTCCCGCGTCGTGATCGGCGGGGCGAGCGCGGGCGGCGGGCTCGCGGCGGGAACGGCGCTGCTCGCCCGGGACCGAGGCGGCCCGGAACTGATCGGCCAGCTGCTCGTGTACCCGATGCTCGACGACCGCAACGACTCTCCGTCGGCGATCCAGATGGCCGAGATGGGCAGCTGGGACCGCGCCGCGAACAACGTCGGCTGGACCGCGCTGCTCGGCGACGCTCGCGGCGGTCCGGACGTCTCGCCGTACGCCGCGCCCGCGCGGGCGGAAGACCTGTCCGGCCTCCCGCCCGCGTTCCTCGACGTCGGGAGCACCGAGACCTTCCGCGACGAGGTCATCGCCTACGCGAACCAGCTGTGGCTGTCCGGAGTGCAGGCCGAACTGCACGTGTGGCCCGGCGCTTTCCACGGCTTCGACGGCTCGGCCCCGCAGGCGGCGCTGTCGCAGCAGGCCCGCGCCGAGCGGACGCCGTGGCTCCGGCGGCTGCTCGGCTGAACCGGACCAGCGATGATGGACCGATGAGGGAGCTGGTCACGCATCTGAGCGCGCTCGATCCCGGCGCGGCCGAGACGGTCAAGGTCATCGCGTACTTCGACCGGCTGGTCGAGGGCCGCGCCGGGCTGGAGCCGATCGTGCGCGGGGCGGCGGTGCTGTCCGGCTGCCCCGCGCGGCTGGCCGACGACGAACGCCGGGTGCGCGTCCGCGTCGAACCGGACGGGCGCGTGGTGCAGTCGGCCGTGCCGCCCGATCCGGCATGGCCTGCTGCGCCGGTGCGTCCGGACGGGCCGGTCGCGCTGTGGCTGGAACGGCCCGGTCCGGCGAGCCCGGTGGACGCGATGGTGCTGGAGCGCGCGTCCGCGGCGGCCCGGGCAGTGCTGGAACGGACGCGCGGCCGGGTCGTCGATCCGGCGTCGGTCGAAGTGGTGCTCGACGCGTCGGCGGACGAGCGAACCCGGCTCCGTGCCGCACATCGCCTCGGCCTGGGCACGACCGCCCGGGCCGTCGTGGCCGACGCGGTACCGCTGATCGTCCCTCCACAGTGGACTCCGCCGGAGCGGACCCGGGTGGGGCTGGGAACCGTCGTGAACCTGGTCGACCTGCCGGCGTCCGGCGAACAAGCCCGGACGGCTTTCCGCTTCACCGCAACCGAAGAAGACCCTGGACCGTCCGTTGTGGACTATGCCGACCTCGGCGGCCTGGCCGTGCTCGCCGATGCGGTCGGGCCAGGCACCAAACCGGTCGCAGACGTGACAAGCCTGGAGAACGCCCGCACGACGGCCCCGTGGGTCCTGCCCACGCTGGTCGCCGTAGCGGGCGCTCCGAGCCTGCGCGCCGCCGCGAACACGCTGGTAGTGCACCATTCGACCCTGCAGGAGCGCCTGGCCCACGCCGAAGCGCTGCTCGGCTGGCCAGTGCGCGATCCCGCGGGCCGGTTGCGGTTGCAGCTGGCTATCGCGCTGTGGCGGCTGCACCGCACCGGTTGATCACGGCGTGAGCAGCGGCAGCAGCGGCTTCCGCACCGCCGTCGCGACCCCGTCGGACTCGTTCGCCGCGGCGATCCGCTCGTCCGTCGGCGTTCCGTACGACGTGGTCCGCTGCCGCAGCGGACGCCCGAGCGGCTCGACCATCGCGCGCATGTCGCTGATCGTCTTGTACGACCCGTTCGAGGCACCCGCCATCCGGCTGATCGTCTCCTCCATCAGCGTGCCGCCGATGTCGTTGACGCCGCCCTGCAGCACCGCCCGGCTGCCTTCCTCGCCCAGCTTCACCCAGGAACTCTGGATGTTGTCGAACGTGCCGTGCAGCAGCAGCCGGGACAGCGCGTGCACCGCCCGGTTCTCGCGCAGCGTCGTGCCCGCGCGGGCGAGCCCGGCCAGGTAGATCGGCGAACTCTGGTGGATGAACGGCAGCAGCACGAACTCGCTGAACCCGCGCCGCCCGTTGCGTTCCACGCCCTCGCGCTGCAGTTTGGCCAGCAGTTTCAGGTGGCCGACCCAGTGGCTCGGGTTGTCCACGTGGCCGTACATCATCGTCGCCGTGGTCGGCAGCCCGACGTCGTGCGCGGTGGTCACGACTTCGATCCACGCGTCCGTCGGCAGTTTGCCCTTGGTGAGCACCCACCGGACGTCGTCGTCGAGGATTTCCGCCGCGGTGCCCGGCAGCGAGTCCACCCCGGACTCCTTCGCGCGCACCAGCCAGTCGCGAATGGACAGATTCGTCCGCGACGCGCCGTTCACGACCTCCATCGGGCTGAACGAGTGCAGGTGCATGTCCGGCTGCCGCCGCTTCACCTCGGCCGCGAGGTCGAAGTACGCGGTGCCCGGCAGATCCGGATGGATCCCGCCCTGCATGCAGATCTCGGTCGCGCCCGCGGCCCACGCCTCGTCGACGCGATCGCCGACCTGCTCCAGCGACAGCGTGTACGCGTCGGCGTCGGTCTTTCGCTGCGCGAAGGCACAGAAGCGGCAGCCGGTGTAACAGACGTTGGTGAAGTTGATGTTCCGCGTGACGACGAAGGTGATGTCGTCCCCGACGACCTCGCGTCGCAGGTCATCAGCCAGTTTCGTGAGCGCGTCCAGCTCCGGCCCGTCCGCGTGCAACAGGGCGAGCGCGGCGTCGTCGGACAGCCCGGCCGGGTCTTTTTCCGCACTGCGCAACGCATCCCGGATGTCGGTGTCGAACCGCTGCGGTCCGGTCTTGATCTTCCGGCCGATTTCTTTCCAATCGCCGTAGACCGAATCGAAGTCGCCGCGCCGGTCCTCGGTCCGGCCGGTGGTGTCGATCTCGGTGTGCAGATCGGTGCGGCCGGATTCCTGCCAGCCGCCGTCCGGCTCCTGCCACGGGATCCCGACCGGCATCGCGCCGTCACGAGCCAGCCCGGTCTCGCCGTCGACCAGCGCCGCGACGTGCCGCGTGACGCGCGGGTCGAGCCACGGCTGGCCGCGCTTCACGTACTCCGGGTAGATGGTCAGCCGCTCGCGCAGCGCGTATCCGGCCTTTTCGGTCTGCCGGGCGAGCAGGTCGATCTGCGGCCACGCGCGTTCGGGATTCACGTGGTCCGGCGTGAGCGGCGAGACGCCGCCCCAGTCGTCGATGCCGGCGCGGATCATCAGGTCGTACTGGTCGCCGATGAGGTTCGGCGGCGCCTGGATGCGCATGCGCGGACCCAGCACGAGCCGGGCCACGGCGATGTTCGCGGCCAGTTCTTCGAGGTCGGCGTCCGGGGTCGCGCGCATCTTCGTGTCCGGTTTGGCCCGGAAGTTCTGCACGATGACTTCCTGGATGCCGCCGTACTCGCGGGCGGTCTTGCGGATCGCGAACAGCGCGTCGGCGCGTTCCTCGTGCGTCTCGCCGATCCCGATCAGCACACCGGTGGTGAACGGGACCGAGCTGCGGCCCGCGTCCTCCAGCACGCGCAGCCGGACCTCGGGATCCTTGTCCGGCGAACCGTAATGCGGCCCGCCCTTCTCGCTCCACAGCCGGCGCGCGGTGGTCTCCAGCATCATGCCCATCGACGGCGCGACCGGCTTGAGCCGCTGGAAGTCCTGCCAGGACAGGACACCCGGGTTCAGGTGCGGCAGCAGACCGGTCTCCTCGAGCACCCGGATCGCCATCGCGCGGACGTAGGACAGCGTGTCGTCGTAGCCGTGCGCGTCCAGCCACTCGCGCGCGGCCTTCCATCGGTCCTCCGGCCGGTCGCCGAGGGTGAACAGGGCTTCCTTGCAGCCCATCTCGGCGCCCTTGCGCGCGATGTCGAGGACCTCGTCCGGCGACAGGAACGGCGATTCAAGCTTGCCGGGGACGGTGACGAAGGTGCAGTAGCCGCACCGGTCCCGGCACAGCCGGGTCAGCGGGATGAACACCTTGCGGCTGTAGGTGATGATTCCCGCGCGACCGGCTTCTTCGAGGCCCGCGTCGCGAATGCGGGAAGCGTGGTCGGACAACGTTGTCAGGTCGTCGCCGCGGGCGTGCAGCAGCACGGCCGCCTCGGCGACGTCGAGCGTCTTCCCGTCTCGCGCCCGGGCGAGCGCACGGCGCATGGCCGACGGGGTGGGCGTGGTCACGCCAGCTTCGGGCTCCATTCCCGCCACGCTAGGACCCGGCCGCCGCGACCAGCCAGCTCTTAGCCCGCCACGGTGCGCGCGAACCGTCCAGGGTGATCATTAGCGCAGGTTGCGGGCTTGTGGACGGTCGTCCGCGCCGGTATTACCTAAAGGGTGGCGTCAGTGATCGGGAAGCGCATCGGCGGGCGGACGTACTACTACCTCGCCGAGTCCGCGCGCGTCGACGGCAAGCCCCGCGTGGTCGGTCAGCGGTACCTCGGGACGGCCGAGGACATCGCAGCGGCAGTGGCCGGCGGGGGTCCGGAGGCGGCTGGGGCGCGGCATCGGTCGTTCGGGGATGTCGCGGCGGTGTGGGGGACGTTGCAGCGGCTCGACCTTGTCCGGCGGGTGGATTCGGTGGCTGGGCCGCAGCGGGCTCGGCCGACGCTTGGTCTCCATGTCGCGCTGGCGGTGTTGCATCGGGCTACCGCGCCGGAGATGGAGTTCGAGGAGTGGTGGACTGGGTGTCTGGCGCAGGATCTCGTTCGGCCTCGGCCGGCTAAGGGGTCGATTACGACTGCCAGTCATTGGCGGGCCTTGCAGCGGCTCGATCCGGAGCGGATCGCCGGGGTGGAAACCGTTGTGGCTGAAGCTGTTTTGGATCTGCTGGGCGACGATGGCACGGAGGCGTTGGCGGTTGATGTTGCGCAGTTCGCGGCGTTTACTGCTGCGGACTGTACGTTGCCGTCGGCTTGTCAGGACGTGCTTGCCGGGCTGGGGCTGGTTGTTACTCGGGATGGGGCTATTCCGTTGGCGTCTCGGGTTTATCGGCGGGAGAAGGCTCCTACTTTTGGTGCGCTGGCCGCCGAATTGGGGGCGCGGCACACGTTGGTCTTCCACTCTGGCCAGGCTGCGCAGCTCGACCTCGGTGCGCGTAGCGGGTTTGTCGGGTCGCTTCCGTTGGCTGATCATCCGGAGTTGCTTTCGCGGCCCGCGTCGGTGCGGCGGAGGGTGGATCCGGAGCGGTTTGCCGGGTTGACTGCCTTTGACACTGTGGCGACTGTGGACGGTGCCCGGCGACGCGTCGTCCTCCTGCACTCCGCGACTCTGCATGCTGCGCAGTATCGGGCGTTCACCAGTGAATTGAGCACTACGGTTCGGGAGCTTGACGGGTTAGCGGCTGCGCTCGCGGCGGGTACTCATCGGGGGGATCGGACGCAGGTGCATGCGGAGATGTCGCGGATTATTCGGGGGCGGCGGGTGGAGCGGGTGTTGAATACTTCGCTTACCGGCAACCGGGCTGGGGACTTGCGGTTGGAGCGGCGGGTCGATGAGGCGGCGGTTGCTCGGTTGGCGGAGGAGTTTTTCGGCAAGCAGATTTTGGTTACTGATCGAGATTGGCCCGTTGCCGAGGTGGTTACTGCTTATCGGGCTCGGACTTATCTTGAGTCGACGTTTCGGTGGTTGACCGGGTCTGCGGTGGCTGGGCCTTCGCCTCGGTGGGAGTGGACTTCGCATCGGATCGCGGTGCATGCGTTGGTGTCTGTGCTTGCTGCGACGGTTACGCACCTGATGCGGCGGGAGGCGGATCGGGCTGGGATGAATCTTTCGGTGGCTGAACTGTTGGATCAGTTGCGGGGGATTGGGGAGACCTTGTTGCGGCATCGGTCTACTGGGGGGCGGCCGCGGACTCGGCGGATTTTGTCTGATCGGACGGCTAGGCAGCAGGCGTTGTTTGAGTTGTTTGGGTTGGAGCGGTTTGCGCCTGGGTGATCGGGGTTTCGGCTCGTCGCCTGGCGGCGACATTGCGGGCGGGCGGCCCCCAACCCCGAAAGCCGATTGTGCTGACGGTTCGGGGGTGCTTGTCAAGGCGGGAAAGATGCCTTGACAAGCACCCGCCGCCCGCATTTTGGCTTCGTATCGGGGTGCGGGGGTGGTGTGGGTGCACCTCGAGTTGGGTGCGTCGGCGCGGCTGGGTGGTGTGGGTGCTTGGCGAGTTGGGTGCGCTGGCTGCGGGTGGGCAGTGGGTGCGCGCGGCTGAGTTCGCCCGTCGCATTGGGTTCGCGATGCGGGGTTAGCGCCCCAACGTGGCATTGGGTGCATCTGACGCACCGAACGCCACATTGGGTGCATGCGACGCACCCAATGTGGCGTTGGGGCGCATCCCGGCGGGCGGCAGAACGAGGGCGGGCCGTGAAGGGTCCCTTGAGGGAATCTATGTCCGTGAAGGGGTCCCTCGCGGACGTCGGCGGGTCGTGAGGGGAACCCTGAGGGAATCAGATTCCCTCAGGGTGGCCCTCACGGACCTGGACGGAGCTTTGAAGGTGGGCCCTTGCGGGCCGGGGGCGGAGTTAGTTCAGGTCCGCGGGTTTGGTGAAGGTCGCCAGTTCGGTGGGCGGCAGCGGCACCGCGCCCAGGGTTTCCAGGAATCCGGCTTCCCTGGTGAGCAGGCGGCAGACGATGCGCAGGCGGCGCAGGGGATGCGTTTCCTCCAGCAGCAGCTGCCGGTCCTCCAGCGGGAGGAGGCAGTCGGCGGCTAGTTGGTAGGCGAGTTCGCCCAGGTCGGCGTCGTCGTGGGGCGGGTGCCAGTCGTCTGCGTGCCAGGCGGCTTCGCAGTATCGCTCGTGTGCGGCGCGGGCCACCTTGGCCAACTGGTGGGCCGTCGACTCCGCGGTGGTGGGGACTGGGTCGTCGGGGAGCCAGTCGACCACGGCCATCAAGTACGGCGCGGACGCTCGGTGCAGTTCGCGCAGGCGGAAGCGGCGCGAAGCGCGGGTGACTACGTCGTAGCGGCCGTCGGGGAGGCGTTTTGCTTCGCGCAGGATTGTGCTGCAGCCGACGTTGTACACGTGGTCCAAACCACTGACCTCGCGGACCAACGGTGCGCGCAGGGCGACTACGCCGAATTCGTGTTCGGGGACGTTGCCGGTCACCAGGTCCGCGGTGAGCTGCCGGTAGCGCGGTTCGAAGATGTGCAGCGGCAGGTGCGTACCGGGGAGCAGCACTGTCTGCAACGGAAACAACGGCAGGGTCGCCGTCCCGCTGGGGCACTGCTCTGGCTCGGTCACGCGTCCACGGTACGGGCTGCGGAGCGCTGGCGCAGTTCGTGTTTACCGCCGCGGCGGGGGTTTCAGGACCGCGAAAGGGTCGGTGATGTGCATGTCTTTCGCGGCGAAAGAAAACAGCGCCGCAGGTCGTCCGCCCGCGCGACCGGGGGCGGCGGTGTGGCCGGTGGGGACCAGCAGACCACGCCGTTGGAGCACGCGTTGCAGGTTCGTCGCGGACACCTTGTAGCCGAGTGCGGCGGAGTACAGGCCGCGCAGGGCGGAGATGGTGAATTCCTCTGGGGCCAGTGCGAAACCCAGGTTGGTGTAGCTCAGTTTCGACCGCAGGCGGTCGCGGGCGCGCAGCACGATGGCCTCGTGGTCGAACGCGGTGCGCGGCAGGGCGTTCACGTCGTGCCACTCGGTGTCTTCGGGGACTGCTGGGTCGACATCGGAGGGGACTAAGCCCAGGAACGCGGTGGCTACGACGCGCGGGCCGGGGACGCGGTCCGGGGCGCTGAAGACGGCTAGTTGCTCTACGTGCTTCAGCTGGCGGACGTCCACCTTCTCGGCGAGCTGGCGCCGGATGGAGGTTTCGACGTCTTCGTCGGGGCGCAATCGGCCGCCTGGGAGGGACCAGCGGCCTAGGTGCGGATCCAGGGCTCGGCGCCACAAGAGGACGCGCAGTGTGTCGGAGCGCACTTGAAGGACTGCCGCCAGAACCTCGTGGGCGAGGGGGGCTCGGGTGTTAAGATGGCTTCGCACGGTTTTCGATTATAAGGCGAAAACCGGGATGGGGAGGAACCGGGGTGGATCCGGTTCGCAAGGCCGGCGAAATCGAGAGGGCCGAAGACATGACCACCACGCTTGACCAGGATCTGACCCCTTACGGCGGGGTCGAGGCGGACGCCGACTGGGCCGCCCGCGTGCGGGAGCTCGCCCGCAAACGCGACGCGGTGCTGCTCGCGCACAACTACCAGGTCCCGGAGATCCAGGACATCGCGGACTTCACCGGCGACTCTCTGGCGCTCAGCCGCATCGCGGCCAGCAGCGACGCGTCGACGATCGTCTTCTGCGGCGTGCACTTCATGGCCGAGACGGCGAAGATCCTGGCCCCGGAGAAGACGGTGCTGATCCCGGACGCGCGGGCAGGCTGCTCGCTCGCCGATTCCATCACCGGCGCTCAGCTGCGCGAGTGGAAGGCCGAGCACCCTGGCGCGGTGGTCGTCTCGTACGTGAACACGACGGCCGAGGTCAAGGCCGAGACGGACATCTGCTGCACGTCGTCGAACGCGGTCGACGTCGTCGCGTCCATTCCCGCTGACCAGGAAGTTCTCTTCCTGCCGGACCAGTTCCTCGGCGCGCACGTCAAGCGCGTGACCGGGCGCGAGAACATGCACATCTGGGCCGGGGAGTGCCACGTGCACGCCGGGATCAACGGGGCCGAGCTGGCCGCGCGCGCCGAGGAGAACCCGGACGCCGACCTGTTCATCCACCCCGAATGCGGCTGCGCGACCTCGGCGCTTTACCTGGCCGGCGAGGGCGCGGTGGCCCCGGAGCGGGTCAAGATCCTGTCCACCGGCGACATGGTGCACGCGGCGCGCGACACCAAGGCGGCCTCGGTGCTCGTGGCCACCGAGATCGGCATGATCCACCAGCTGCGCAAGGCCGCGCCGGAGATCGACTTCCGCGCGGTGAACGACCGGGCCTCGTGCCGGTACATGAAGATGATCACCCCGGCCGCGCTGCTGCGGAGCCTCACCGAGGGCGCGGACGAGGTCCACGTCGACCCGGAAACGGCCTCGCGGGCCCGCGCCTCGGTGCGGCGGATGATCGAAATCGGGCAGCCTGGCGGTGGGGAATGAGCGGCCTAGTTAACGCCGGTGAGGCGAAAACCTCACCGGATCCGCGCTGGGAAGCCCGGGCCGATGTGGTGGTGATCGGCAGCGGCGTGGCCGGGCTGTCGGCGGCGCTGCGGGCCCGAGAACTCGGGTTGCACGTGCTGGTCGTGACGAAGGCGGCGGTCGCCGACGGCAACACGCGGTGGGCGCAGGGCGGCGTGGCCGTGGTGCTCGACGGCGAGCGCGACGAGGGCGACACGGTCGAGAAGCACACGGCGGACACGCTCACCGCCGGAGCTGGGATCTGCGACGAGGCCGCCGTGCGGGCGATCGTCGGCGGCGGTCCGGCGGCCGTCACCGAGCTTCGGCAGAACGGAGCGGTGTTCGACCACAGCTCGAGCGGGCTGTCGCGGGCTCGCGAGGGCGGGCACAGCGCGTTCCGGGTCATCCACGCTGGCGGCGATGCGACGGGCGCGGAGGTAGAGCGTGCGCTGGTCGCGCAGGCTGGCGAGCGGCGGATTCCGGTGTTGGAGCACCACATCGCGGTCGACGCGCTGCGCACGCCCGCGGGCGAGGTGGCCGGGGTGACGGTGCTCGACCGCAACGGCGTGCCGGGTGTGGTGCGCGCGTCTGCGGTGGTGCTGGCCAGCGGCGGGTTCGGGCAGCTGTACCAGGCGACCTCCAATCCGGAGATCGCGACCGGCGACGGGCTGGCGCTTGCGTTGCGGGCCGGGGCGACGGCGGCCGACATCGAGTTCGTGCAGTTCCATCCGACGGTGCTGTACACGCCGGGTGCGCGCGGGCGGTGTCCGCTCGTTACAGAGGCGGTGCGCGGCGAGGGCGCGACGCTCGTGGACGGCGCGGGCGCGTCGGTGATGGCCGGGGTGCATCCGCTCGGCGATCTGGCTCCGCGCGACGTCGTGGCGGCGGCGATCACCCGGCGGCAGCTGCTGGCTCCCGGCGGCATCGACGATCACGTTTTCCTTGACGCCACTGGCATTCCCGGGTTCGCGAAGCGGTTCCCGACGGTGCACGCGGCGTGCGCGGTGCTCGGCATCGACCCGGCGGTGGACGCGATTCCGGTGACGCCCGCGGCGCACTTCGCGTGCGGCGGCGTGGTGGCCACTGTGGACGGACGGTCGAGCGTGCGCGGGCTGTACGCGGCGGGCGAGGTCGCCCGGACCGGGTTGCACGGGGCGAATCGGCTGGCGTCCAACAGCCTTCTCGAAGGGCTGGTCGTCGGGCAGCGGACCGCGGAGGCGGTTGCCGCGGATCTGGCCGCCGGGTTGCTGCCGGATCCGTCGCGGGGACGGCTTCCGGAACGGACGGTCGCGCCGACGGCGGAACGTGATGTGCTGCAACGGGTGATGAGCCGGTACGCGGCGATCGGCCGCGATGCGGACGGGCTCGCGGCGGCGGTCTCGGCGCTCGACTTGTCTACAACGGACAGTCCGTTGTGGACGCACAGTGCGGTCGAGGACGCGGCGCTCACCGTGGCGGCGCAGGCGTTGCTCGCGGCGGCGGAGCGGCGGACGGAATCGCGGGGATGTCACGTGCGGACGGACTTCCCCGAGCGGGACGAAGGGCTGCGGCGGAGCCAGCTGATCCGGCTGAGCCCGTCGGGACAGCCGGTACTGGTCGAAGCGGCGTCGTTGGAAGGGGTGGCATGAGCGGGGAATTCTCCGAATCGGTCGTGCGGTCGCTGGTGGTGGACGGGCTGGACGTCGCCGACGTGAAGCGCGTCGTGACCACTGCGCTGGAAGAGGATTTGCGGTACGGGCCGGACGCCACGACGGCATCCACGGTTCCGGCGGACGCCCGTGCGGTGGCAGAGCTGACGCCGCGCGTCGCCGGTGTCGTGGCCGGGATTCCGGTGGCACTGGCGGTTTTCGACCAGGTGCTCGGCGACGACTACGAGGTGGTCTCGATCCGCGAGGACGGTTCGCCCGCCGTCCCGGGTGAGCCGGTGCTCGTGCTGCGCGGTCCGGTGCGCGGGTTGCTGACCGCGGAGCGCACGGCGTTGAACCTGTTGTGCCTGCTGTCCGGAGTGGCGACGGCGGCCGCGGCGTGGGTGTCCGCGATCGAGGGAACCGGTGCGGCGGTGCGGGATTCGCGCAAGACGACGCCGGGGCTGCGGCTGCTGCAGAAGTACGCGGTGCGGTGCGGTGGCGGTGTGAATCACCGGATGGGCCTTGGCGACGCGGTGCTGATCAAGGACAACCACGTGGTCGCGGCGGGTTCGGTCACCGCGGCGCTGGCGGCGGCGCGGGAGCACGCGCCGCAGCTGCCGTGCGAGGTCGAGGTGGACGATCTGGCCCAGCTGGACGAGGCGCTGGCCGCCGGGGCGGACGAGGTGCTGCTGGACAACTTCACGCCGGAGGAGTGCGTGAAGGCGGTCGCGCGGCGCGACGAGATTTCGCCGAAGACGCGGCTGGAGTCGTCCGGCGGGCTGACGCTCGACCGCGCGCGACCGTACGCCGAGTCCGGTGTGGACTATCTCTCCGTCGGCGGGCTCACGCATTCCTCGCCCGCGCTCGACCTCGGGATGGACCTGCGATAACCCTGTCGCCGCGGCCCGCTCTCCACTAGAATCTCCTTGTCCGACAAGGGGAGGGGGCCGCGGTGCGGGGAATTGCCGCCGGAGCGGTGGCCGCGCTCGTGGCGCTCGGCCTGCCCATCACGGCGACCTCGGCCGTCGCGGCCGCGTGCGCGAATCCGTCCGACCCGTACACCGGGCCGGTGCCCTGGGGCCAGCGGCTGGTGAACCCGCCGCGGCTGTGGGCGCTGACCAAGGGCGAGGGGCAGACCGTCGCGGTGATCGGCACCGGCGTCGACAAGCAGAACGCGCAATTCGGGCCGGGACAGGTGCTCGGCGGCGCGGGCACCGCGGATTCCGACTGCGACGGCCGCGGCACGATCGCCGCGGGCATCGTCGGCGCGCAGCCGGCGAACCAGACCACGTTCACCGGGGTCGCGCCCGGCGTGAAGCTGCTTCCGTTGCGCTACACCGAAAGCAACGGCTCGTCCTCGGACGGCGGCGGTGACCCTGGTGCGCTGGCCGGAGCAATTGACACGGCGGTCGACCGCGGCGCGGGGGTGATTCTCGTGGCGGTCCCGGCGGGTTCGGACAGTGCGGCGCTCGGCGCGGCGCTCGACCACGCGAAATCGCGCGGGGCCGTGGTGATTTCGGCCGCGGCGGCCACTCAGCAAGGGGCGCACACGTATCCGACCGCGTCGAAAGGCGTGCTCGCGGTCGGCTCGACGGACGAATCCGGCGCGCCGGTGCAGACCGAAGCCGGGGATTACCTCGGAATCGCCGCGCCCGGCGCGAATCTGGTGAGCACGTCGGCCGGTGGCGGAGGCGCGGTCGCACATCGGTGGCCGATCACCGACCCGAGCCTGGCCGCGGCGTATGTAGCCGGGGTGGCGGCGCTGGTGCGTTCGGCGCATCCGGAGATGAAGGGCGAGGAAGTGGTGAACCGGTTGATGCTCACCGCGTCCCGTCCGCCGTCCGGGGCGCACGATCCGCGCCGGGGCTGGGGAATGCTCGACGCTTACGCCGCGGTGTCTTCGACGTTGCCCGCTAGCGCGCCTGGCCCGAGTGCGGCGGCGGTGCGGTCCGAGCTGCCCGCGGTGGTTCCGGCTGCTGCGGAGGCTCGGCCGACGTCGGATGTGGCGGCGGGAGTTGTTGCGGTGGGCGGGGTTGCGGCCGCGGCTGCGGCGGGGATCGGCGTGGCTGCGTTCCGGCGGGGGCGGCGGCGCGGGTGGCGGCCGTCGCGGTTTCGGGCTTGAGACCTCGTGAGTGGCAATCCCGGTTCTAACCGGGATCAACACTCACGAGGCGCGTCGAGCCGATGATCGCCACCCCGCGCCCGTCGCGGGCGATGTGCACGCTGAAATCCGCGCCCTCGCGGGAAAATCGCCCGATCACCTCACGATAAGTGCTGCGGTCGTACGATTCCCAGCCCGCTGCTTCCAACGTCGGACGCACCGCTTCGGTCAGCACTCGCAGCGCACCGGGACTGTCCTCCAGCCGGACTCCGTACTGCCAGCACACCAGATGCCCGGGCTGCGCGGGATCGCAGTCCAGCTCACCGTCCACTGTGGGCACTGCGCGAGAGCCGAACGCCTCGGCGACACTATCGATGACGTTCGTCAGCTCGGCAGCCAAATCCTTCAATTCGCGCGTGATCACGGCAGCACCGCCGGAACCGGCACGGGCGCTTCGGTGACGTGACCGCCGGTCAGCACTCCGTAGATGTTCTCCCACGAATCCGAGCCCGGTTTGAGCACGCCGCTGTGCGAGGACAGGCCCCACTGCACATTGCCCGCCGCGTCGCGGCCGGTGGTGAGTTCGGTGACGCCGGGGAAGGTGTCCGGGTCGGCGCCGTGGCCGATGCCGGTCCATTCCAGCGCGCCGGCGTTGCCCTGGGCGAGGATGATCGGGTCCAGCGGGGCGGTCATCGAGTACCGCTGCACGCCGGCCTGGCTCGGCGGCAGGTCCGCTGGGCTCCATACGCCGTGTCCCATGCCCGCCGACTCTACGTGCAGCACCCGGTCCACTGGCAAGCCTTGCTGGTCAGCGAGCCCGACGGTGGCGCCGCCGTAGCTGTGCCCGATTGCGGTGATCGTGGCGGCTCCGCCGGTCTGGGAGTCGACCTGGCCGCGCAGTTCGTCGCCGAACGCCTTGAGGTTCGGGGCCATCGTCTGCGCGTAGCTGGCTTCGGCGCCCTCGGTGGTGACATTCTGCGGGAACACGCCGTCGGCCCACACGACCATCGCGGTCCGGCCGCTCGGGTCGGCGGCGACGAGGCTGCGGCCGAGGTCGGCGTAGGACTGGAAGGTGTCCATCCGGGTGTGCACGCCGGGCACGAACAGCCCGACGTTGCGCGTGCCCGGCTGGATCGTGCCGACGAGTTCGGCGATCCGGCCGTTGCCGGACGGATCGAACCGCAGGATCTGCCGGTGATCGTCGAGAATGCTTTGGTACAGCGCGATTCGCCGCTGCGAGCGGGCGATGTCGTCCGGATCGGACAGTCCGGCGAGGCGGGTCCGTTCGGCGGCGAGCGCGTCGGACACCTTCATCCGGTTGGCCGCGATGGTCCCGGCCCAGCCGCCGCTGGCAGCGGACTTTCCGGCTGACGGCACCGGATCTTCGGGCAGCAACGAGCGGTACATCGCCGCCACCTGCTCGTCGGCGCGCCGGTATCCCGCCGACGAAGCGGTGAGCCCGTCGCGAAGGACCTGGAGGCGGACGACGCGCTGGTCGACGTCCCCGGCGAGTGCGCCGAGCGTTTTCGCCAGCCCGGCGGCACATCCGGCCGACGCGGACACCTGGCCGAAGGCCGCGGCGGGCACTCGTTCGCCCGCCACGGCCTGCTGCGCGGTCCGGAGCGCGCCGGCGCGAGCGTCCACTTCGGACGCCGCGCCGGCGAGTTTCGCCGGGGCGACCCGGTAGCCGTCGGTCACGGCTGGTCGGTCGGCTCTTCGCCGATGACCGAGGGCGCGACCGGAGCCTGCTGGCCCCACACGTTCTCGGTTTCGACGAGCCACGCGGGAATGCGCCTGCCGGAGCCCATGTCGCCGCCCGCGCCCATGCCGCCCATCGGCATCATGGGCATCATCGGCATCGCGCTCTTGGCCGCCGCGCCCGCCGCACCGGCTGCGCCGCCGGCGAGCCCGCTGAGGACGTTCGACTGCGCGTTCCCGGCGAGCCCGGAGTGCGCGGCCGGAGCTTCCCCGGCGCCGCTGAGGCCGCCGCCGGACGGAATTCCGCCGCCGTCGATCGACGGAGCGCCTCCGCCGCCGACCGGGATCCCGCCGCCGCCCCCGCCCTCGGGACCGGCCCCGCCGCCGAGCTTGATGCCCGGCGGAGTGTCCTGCTCTTTGTCCTTGTCGTTCTTGTCTTTGTCCTTGCCCGAGGCCCACGGCGGAACCTTCGGCATGATCGAACCGAAGCGGCCGAACGCGGCGGCGGACGCGGCCGCGAGACCGGCGGTGAACATGTCGCCGAACAGCGGGCTGCCCGGCGTTTGTGCGGGATGCCCCGGCTGGGAACCGGGCACCTGCGTGCCGTCGGTGGGCAGCGGGTGCGAATCGATCGGAGCGCCCACCGCGGTGCCGCCGTCCGGGCTGTTGCCGATCGGACCGGTCGCGCCGCCGGTGGAAGCGCCGCCGCCGGGAACCGGCTTGGGCGGCGGGGCGGCCGCGTTCGGCGAAACCGGGATCGCGTCCTCGGCGGTGTCGTAATTCGTCGCGAGGTTGTTCATCACGACGATCGCCTTCGCGTGCGCGGAGCCGGCGGCGTTGGCGGCCTGTTGCTGCGCTTCGACGTTGGCGATCGCCTGCTGCCGCTGCTGCGTCGCGGCGACGACGGTGGCGGGCGGAGTGTCCGGCGGGAGCAGCGGCGGGTTGACCGCCAGCGCGACGTCGGCGGGGGAGACGTCCGGCACCGCGACCGGCGGCGGCATCTCGGTTTTCGCCTTGACCAGCGCGTCCGCGGCGTCCTCCAGCATGTCGCGCATGCCCTGCGCGGTGACCGCGACCTTGCGGATGCCGCCGACGAGGTCGGTCATCATCGTCCGGTACTGATCGGCCGCGCCGCCGGTCCACGAGCTGGAGAAGTCGGTGAGCTGATCGGACAGGTTCTCGGCCTGGTCGTACAGCCCGCGCGAGGCCGAACCCCACTGTTCGGCCGCGGCGCGCGCGGTGGTCGGGTCGCCCGCCTGCAGCATCGCGTAAAGCTGCTGATGGGTGTAGCCGGCGAAATTGGTGCGAGGGCCGCTCATGCCTTCTTACCCCCTGAAGAATCAAGGCCCAGCAACGAGAAAAGCGGGTCCAGCAGACCGGTCTGCTGACCCGATTGGTGCAGATCGCCCGCGACCGACTGGTCGGCCTGGGCGTAACCGTCGGCGACGGTGGTGGTGACGTCCTGAGCGAACGTGATCGCCCCGCGGACCTGTTCGAGCAGGCCCTGCATTTCGGCGACCGCGGCGTGGTGGGCGTCGGCGAGCGAAGCGGCTTCCCCGAACTCCCCGAACAGCAGCGGATGCTCGCCGAGGGTGCGCAGGAAGTCGTTCGGCCGGGACATCGCGTGGATCTGGGTTTCCAGCTCCCGGACGAAGTCGCTCAGCGATTCCAGGTGGACGTAGTACGACTGGTCGGGCATCGGCCGGTGACCTCTCGTGCGGCAGGACGCGGGAAAGCCGGCCGTCCGGAGCGGGCGGGGGGTGGTCCCGCCCCGGACGGCCGGCGTCGGGGCCGGATCAGGCGAACAGGCCCTGGTTTCGGTTCTCCAGCTGGTGCTGGAGATCGTGGGCGTCGCCGACCTTGGTGCCGAACTGCGCGATGATCGCGACGATGTCGGCGGTCGCCTGGCGGAGCCGGGTCTCGGACGCGCGCGCCGCTTCACCGGCGGAGCTGCCCGAGGCGTACCAGGTCTGGGTGATCGGCTGCAGGTTCTGGTGCAGCTGCTCCAGCTGGGAGGTCAGCGCCTTCGCCTTGGCGGCGAGCGACGCGGAGCTGTGCTGCAGGGCTCCGAAGCTGATTTCTACGACGTCAGCCATGGTGTCTTGTCCTCTCTCAGGGGTTGAGGCGAGGGATCACGTTGCCCTCGACGGTGTGGCTGACGCTCTGGAAGCTCTGGTGCACGTCGGAGTCGCCCGAGTTGTAGTTCGCGTGGCTGGTGTGCACCAGCTGCGACATCGTGTCGAGCTCGCGGACGGCGGCGGTCATCTTCTCCTGGAGCCTGCGCTGCAGGTCCCAGAACGCGACGGCCTGGTCGCCCTTGTAGTTCCGCAGCGTCTCGGTCAGCTCGGACTCCAAGCTGGCCATCGTCGTCTTCGCGCTTGACGCGGTCTCCTCGAAGCCCTGGACGGCGCGCGTCATGGCAGCTGAATCTGCCTGGAATCCCGGACTGGACATCTGACGGGCCACCTCCTTCCCTCTCGTGGAAAATCCCGGTGCGCGGCGGGCCGCGCGGTGTGAATGTCACGCTAGAAAAAGAGCGGGTCCGGTCAAACGGCACAACTGCCGGTCGCTTTGACGGCACTATTACCCACAGGTGGGGTGCGCCCTACCCCCGAGACGGGGGAGCACGCCAGTGCTCGGCCCCCTGCTGACGACCAGGCTTGTCCCATGACTTCCTGGGGATTGCGAGTGTTCCGGCTGCATCGCCCGCTGGGGGTGCTGGCCGGGGCGATGGTGCCGCTGTTGGTCGTGTGCGTGTTCGGACTGCTGCTGGATGATCGCACGCTCGTCAACGCGCCGCTGTGGGCCAAACCGTTCAAATTCGCGGTTTCGGTGGCGTTGTACGCGCCGACGCTGGCGTGGCTGTTGTCGCTCGTGAAGCGCGGCCGCCGGGCCGGCTGGTGGATGGGCACGGTGTTCGCCGTCGGCATGGGCACGGACATGGCGCTGCTGGTGTGGCAGGTGCTCGTCCTGGACCGTCCGCTGCACTTCAACCACGAGACGCCGGCCGACGTGACGATCGGCAACATTCTCGCGACCGGCGCGTTCACCGCGTGGGGCGCGACCGCGGCGGTGGTGATTCTGCTGCTGTTCCAAAAGCTGCCGGACCGCGCGCTGACGTCCGCGCTGCGGTGGGGAACCGCGCTCGCGGCGGGCGGAATGGGGTTGGCGCTCATGATGTTCTCGGCCAGCCCGGCACAGCAGCGGGTGCTGGACGGCGGCGGGAAGCCGTCGATGATCGGCGGGCACACGGTCGGTCTCGACGACGGCGGGCCCGGGTTGCCGCTGCTGGGGTGGAGCACGGTCGGCGGGGATATGCGGATCACGCATTTCGTGGGGATTCACGCGATTCAGGCGTTGCCGCTTCTGGCGCTCGCGTTGGTCGCGTTGTCTCGGCGGTATCCGGTGCTGTCCAACGAACTTGTGCGGCGTCGGCTGGTGTGGACTGGGGTCGTCGGGTACGCCGGGGTCATCGTGATTACGGCGTGGCAGGCAATGCGGGGGCAGTCGATTGTGCGGCCGGATGTGTGGACGCTTGCCGCGACTGCCGGGTTGGTCGCGGTGGTGGCGCTTGGCGGGGTGTTGTCGGTGCGGGCCGCGGCGGTTCCCAGTGAGCGGCATGCGTTGAGGGGATTCTGAGATCTGTCCGGTACCTCTTGCCGGGCCGGTCGCGGGTGGCTGGCCCGACGGGAGGACGGGGTCATGGCATTTCCCCAGGAGCTGCTGGATTCGCTGCGGCGCGCGCCGGAGGACGTCGCGTTCGAGCACGGGGAGCGGCGGGTTCGCCGGGGAGAGGTGCTCGATCTCGTCGGGCGGTTCGTGGCCGGGTTGCGGGCGGCCGGGGTGCGCGCTGGGGACGGGGTCGGGATCGCCACCGGGGTGACGCCGGAGGGGTGGGCCGCGCAGGTGGCGGTGCAGACTCTCGGGGCTCGGGCGGTGGGGGTGCGGGAGGGGTTGCCCGCGGCGCATTTGGCCGCGGTGCTGGACGGGGTCGTGGTTGTGGTGACTGATGGTTCAGTTCAGTTGCCTGGGGTCCGGGCGTTGGTTGTCGGGCCGGAGCTTCTTGCCGAATACGAGGAGCCGGTGCCTTGCGGGCGGCCTGAGGACATCGGGTGGGTGGTTTTCACCAGCGGGAGCACGGGGGTGCCCAAAGGGGTCGCGTATCGGTTCGATGCGCTGGGGGAGTTCGGGATCGAGCAGCGGGGGAAGACGCCGGAGGGGGAGTATCGGCGGTTTTTGCTGTTCGGGACTTTGAGCAGTGCGGTGATGGTGTTGCATTTGCAGGCTTGTTTGCTTGCCGGGGGCACTGTGGTTATTTCGGTGGGGGTGCCGGATTTTCCCTGGATTCTGCCTCGGTTGGATATCACGGCGGCGTTGGTGACGGTGCCTCGGTTGTATCGGATGCTGGATGTGTTGCGGCGGGAGCAGGTTGATCTTTCCCGGTTGCGGGCGCTGACTGTGGCCGGGTCGCCGGTCGAGCCCGGGTTGCTGGCTGAGGGGTTCGAGCGGATCGGGCCGGCGTTGCGGCAGGGGTATGGGCAGACTGAGACCGGGAAATTGACTGTGTTGTACCGAGAGGACGTCGATGGGCATCCGGAGACGATCGCTTCGGTGGGGTTGCCTTGCGACGGTGTTTCGGTGGAGGTTCGGGATGCTGCCGGGCACGTGGTTCCCGCGGCGGTTTCCGGGGAGGTTTTCGTTCGTGCGGCTCGGGTTTTCGCGGGGTATTGGGGGGATCCCGCGTCGAGTCGTTCGGTGCTGGTCGACGGGTGGGTTCGCACGCAGGACATCGGGCGGTTGGACGAGCGCGGGTTTTTGTATCTGACCGGGCGCGCGCGGGATGTGGTGATCGTCAACGCGGTGATTCATTACACCGGGCCGATCGAGCGGGTGCTCGCTTCGCATCGAGAGGTGGATCAGGCGTACGTCGTGGCTGTGCCGGATGAGCGGACCGGAGAAGCGGCGCACGCGTTTGTTGTTGCCGCGCCTGGGTGCGTGCCTGATCCGGTGCGGTTGCGGGAGGCTGTCGCCGCGGAGCTGGGGGAGGGGGCGGTTCCGGCTTCGGTGACCGTGGTGGGGGAGGTTCCTGTTGCGGCGTCTGGGAAGCCGGACAAGGGGGCGTTGCGGGGGATGGTTTCGCGGGGTTCTTAAACGCCGTGAAGGGCTCCTTGAAGGAATCAGATTCCTTCAAGGAGCCCTTCACGGACGTTGGGTTATTTAGACGCCCGCGGTTTGCTTGATCCAGTCTCGGCTGTTGGCGACGCTGGCGTAGTTCTGGGTGCCGTGTTCGTCGCTGCCGGAGTTTTCGCCGGTGGAGCAGACGCCCACCTGGACGCCGTCGGCCAGCTGCGGGCCGCCGGAGTCGCCGTGCCACGAGGAGCCGGTGACGCCCTTGCTGGCGATTGCCTTGCCGTTGAAGGCGTCCGTGCTTTCGCCGGTCACCTGGACGTCTGCGGTCTTCAGGGTGTCGGACGGCGGGCTCTGGTCCTTCGTGCGGCCCCAGCCGTAGATCTGGTTGGTGGCACCGTTTTCCGGGTCCTTGTCGGCCAGCTTCATGAACGTCGTGTCCACTGCGGACTTCAGGTGCAGCAGGGCGATGTCGCCGTTGGGCGAGGCCTTCTGCTCGTCGACCGCCGCTTCCGTGCCCTTGCCCAGTGAGACGTCGCCGACCTTGACGTGCATGCCGCCCTTGTTCAGGCAGTGCTGCGCGGTGAGCACCCACTGCGAGGCGATGATCGTGCCGGAGCATTCGAAGCCGCCGTAGTCGGTCACGTCGTCCCAGAAGATCTGGGCGCCCCACGGGGCCGACTTCACGGTGCCGCCGCCGATGATGTGCGTGTCGGCGCTCGCCGGGAGTGCCGCCCCGACTCCGAACGCCATCGCTGCCCCTGCGACGACGGCCGCCGCTTTCGCGTAACGCATGGAAAATCCCTCCGCCTCGGTGGTGATTTCCCGACCGTAGGCGGCATCTGGAAATCCGGTAACCTACGGAAGTCGGTCTTCGATCCACGTTTCGCGGAGCGTGCCGTCCGGGTCAAGGCGCTGGTGGAGGGCTTCGGCTTGCTCCGGACGGGTGAGCGCGGCGACGGCGGCTTCCTGCCGGAGATGCAGTGCTTGGACGGCGATGCGGAGCTTGCGGATCCGGCCGCGTACCCGGAGGCGGGCTCGCCACGGGTGCCAGAGGACGGCTAGCAGGAGACTGGTGGTTTCGGCGCGGTAGCTCTGGGCAGCTTGGGTGAGTTGGTCGGTGTCTGTGATACCGCCCAGGCGTCGGTCGACGGCCGCTGTTACGGCGCTTTCCAGGACACGTTCATGGGCACCGGCGGCGAAATCGGCTACTCGGCGGGGGATTCCCGCGACCAGGACCGCAGTGAGGAGCTCGGACAGGGCGTCGTGGAGGGCGCGGTGTGCGTCCGTGCCGTCTTCGAGGACGGCGGCGATCCCGAGTGCGTTGGCGAGGGTTTTCCGGCTGGTCAAGGTGTTCGGGGGCAAACCGATCCGGATTTCGTGCACACCGCCGGAGATCGCGCGGGTCGCTTCGAGCCGGCGGTATACCTCGGCGCGGAGCTGGCGGCGTTCCTGGACCTTGGCGAAGTAGTTCGTCAGCGCGGCGCCGACGACGCCTCCGCCGGTGGTATAGGCCAGTTCGACCAGGCCGGGCATCCGGGGCTCCCTCCCTCGCGGACTGCATATGCTGGCAGGCAAGCGAGAACTACAGGGGAGCGGGATGCGAACGGTGACCTTCGGCGCGGCGCGCGGCGACCGGCTGGTGATCGCGGTGCGCGGCCGGGCGCATCCCGGCGCGGACGATTTCTGGGACGGGAACTGGCTGGTCAGCCCGATCGAAATCGTGTCCGGCGGGTTCACCGCGCGGCTGGCCGCCGGGTTGCGGGCCAATGAACTGCAGGCGTTTCGCCAGGAATTGGCGGCCTGCACGGAGTCCGGCGGCAGCGCGCGGTTGACGTCGCTGGAGGACTGGCTGGACCTGACCGTGACCGTCGCGGCGGACGGTCTGGTCGAGGCGGAGGGCGTCGCGGTCGCGGATCATTCGAGCGGGAACCGGTTGCTGTTCCGTCTTGAGGGGATCGAGTACGCACAGGTGGCGGAGGTTGTGGCTGCGTTGGCGGCGGTGGAGGCGGAGTTTCCCGTGCTGGGGCTTCCGTGAAGGTGGTGTGCGCGGATGGCGTATGAGATCCACCTGTACTGCCGGACTGGCGGGTTGAGCGCGGCCGCCGGGTTCGAAGTGCTGACCGCGGCGTTGCCGGTCGAGGATCGCCGCGACGGTGAAGGCTGGGTGTCCGCGGAGGTAGGCGACGGCTGCCAGCTCGAGTTCTCCGCGGGGACTCCGGTGGTGGCCGCGATGATCGCCGAACTGGTGTCGAGCGACGAGTCGGGCCGGGTCGGCGCCTCGGACGCGATAGCGGCGCTCACGCTGAGCGGCGAGGTCGAGTGGTCGACGGTGTCGGCGGTGTGGCGTTCGGCGAAGTCGTTGTGGGACGTGGTTCCTTACGATGACGGCTCCGGTTTCGCCGTGGACCTGGACGAGTTGTGACCCGCGACAGCGGGGAGTACCCGGTGCTGACGCCGGTGTGGGCCAAGCGGCGCGAAGTGCCCGCTGATTCCGGTGTGGCGCGGGAGCTTGCCGCGATGGAGGCGCTGGTTCGCGGGGAGTCGTCCGGGCCGGAGTTCTCCCTGGCCTGGGGCGCTGCTTGGCGGCTGTCCACCGAACGACGGGAACGGTTGCGGACCCCGTTCTACCAGGTCTTGAATCACCTGTTCTTCGTCCTCGAGGACTATCCGATCGATCCGACACTGCGCGACCCGGGCGACGTGACGGACGAGGAGCTGCTCGTTGAGGTGCGTGCGGCGCTGCGGCGGCTGGCGGCGGAGGAAGGCTTCTCCGTCCGAGGTCCGGTTGCGCGGGAGATCCAGCTGTACTGCCGGACCGGCGGGTTGAGTGCGGCCGCCGGGTTCGACGCGCTGACCGCGGCGTTGCCGGTCGAGGATCGCCGCGACGGTGAAGGCTGGGTGTCCGCGGAGGTGGGTTGTCAGCTCGAGTTTTCCGCGGTCGCGCCGCTGATTTCGGAGGCGCACTTGGAGATGATCCTGAAGGTGTCTCCAGGTGACGAGCCGGGTCGGGTCGCTGCTGCCGACGCGATCGTGACGCTCGCGGTGAGCGACGAGATCGCGTGGCCCGCGGTAACGGGGGTGTGGCGGGCGGCGAAGTCGTTGTGGGACGTGGTTCGGTACGACAGCGGCGCGGGCTGGGGGGCTGAGTGAGCTACATTTTCACTACTGTCGACGACGAGGACGTGTGGAGTCCGGCCCTTCGGGTCGGCCGGTTGTTCGTGAACATGGGTGTGACGCTGGCGCACAACTTCGACCTCGACATCAGCGATGCCGGGTTCAGCCCCATGGCCGCCGATTTCTACTACGTGGACCCGGCCAAGCTTGCCGTGTTCGTGCGGACCATGCTCGACAGCTCGGTGATGACTCATCACGTGTACCGGGAATTGGCGCGCGGGTTTCTCGGAGTATGCCTGGTTCTGCTGGAACGGTCCGGTATTCCGGTCGAAGACGTGCCGCCGGATGTGGCCCGGTGCCGGGATTCGATGCGGAACATCCCGAGCTGATGTCGTGGCCGGAGATTCCGCGGTTGAGCAGGTTGTCGTCGCGGGAGCGGTTCGAGTGGTGGATCGGCGGGGGACGGCTGCCGGACGGAACGCATCCGTGGGGCTGGGGCGAGTTGCTGAGCCTGTTGTTCAGCGGGTTGTGGAGAGAGATCGACGAGGGCCAGGCGTGGTCGGAGGCGGAGAAGGACCGGTATCTGCGCGCGGCCTGTGACGTGCTTTCGTACGTGGAGGAGCACGGGCTGATCGAGGCGGACGAGCTGCTGAACCGGCAGTTGTTCATGTCGATCGGGCTCGTGAAATCCGGGTTTTCCTTGCCTGGCAAGGGGTATACCGCGGAGGACGCCATCCGGCGGATCATGGCGGTGCTCACGCCCGAGCGGATCGACGAGTGCGAGCGGCTGAGCCCTGGGCGGACGAAGTTGTCCACGCCGGAGATCGCCCGGCTGCATCGGGTCAAGCAGCTCATCAAGCTCGCCGGGGAGGTGCGAGACCACCTCGTCGATCCGGGGCTGCGCGCCGTCGTGCTTCGGTGGGAACCGCTGTATCCGCGATTGCCCTGAGAAAGGCGGAAATGCTCAGCCACCACGAACGCATCGTCGACGTGATGCATCGTCCCGGGATGTACGGGATCTGCACGCTGCAGCAGGCGGATGAGGTGGAAGAGTTGTTCGCGCTGGTAAGGGAGTTCCTCGCCGAAGCACGGCAGCTCACGCTCCCGCCGCCTCCGGCGAGGCGCTTTCTTTCGCAAGAGCGTGCCGGTGCGGAGGAAAGGTGAACGACCCGGAGTCGCGGCGACCCGTCAGTTTCTGGGATTTCCACCGGATCTCGGACATCTTCGCCTGGCCCACTCGCCGCAGGTCGCTCCCCGTGGAACGGCCGGACATCTCGTGGCGGTCGATCAAGGTCATGGCGGAATGGAGTGCCGACCCGCTGTGGGTCTTCGATCCGTACGCCCACGACGTGACCACCCCCGTCGACCCCGCGTCGCCGGAGCTGGGGCTGAGCGCGGAGCTGGCTCGCGACCTGTCCGCCTGGCAGGACGAATGGGACGCCATGATGAACCACGACGACCCGGCTTCGTCCGCGTTCCCCTCGGCGGAGGCCGAGCGCAGCTTCGACGAGCGCGGCTGGGAACTCGCCCGGCGGGTTCGGCGGGAAGTGCCCGCGGAGTGGGACGTTTCCTACTCGAGCCATCTGTCGAGCCGAGAGGTCTTCCTCGACTGAGACCCGCTCAGTCCTCGACCGGTTTGGTCCAGGCCACCTGCACCAGCTCCGTCCCGTGCCGTCGCGAAACCAGCGTTCCCCGGCCGGCAGGCTGCGGCGAAGGCTTCACATCGCCCAGCAGCGCGCCCTCTTCCTTTCCGCCGGACATGACCAGGCCAGGCGACCCCAGCTCCCGCACCCGCTGGATCACCGCCTCGTACATGCCTCGCCCGGCCCCGCCGGAGGAGCGGGCCAGGATCAGGTGCAGGCCGATATCCCTTGCCTGCGGGAGGAATTCCAGCAACGGCAGCACGGGATTCCGGCCCGCGGTCGCGACGAGTTCGTAGTCGTCGATGACCACGTACAGGTCCGGCCCCCGCCACCAGGAGCGGTTGCGCAGCTGATCGGGCGTGACATCGGGCCCGGGGAGGCGGTTGCGCATCGCGGTCGCGCATTGGTTCACCAAGTCCGTCAGCGTGTTCTCCGCACCGGCATAGCCGAGCAGGTGCGGTTGATCGACCACGCCCAGCAGGCCCCGGCGGTAATCGCCGACCAGGATCAGGGCTTCGTCGGGGGTGTTAGTCGCGCAGATGCCGGTGACGAGAGCGCGCAGCAGCGAACTCTTGCCCGATTCGACGTCGCCGAAGGCCAGGAAGTGCGGGTCCGTCCGGAAATCGAGGTGGACGGGGCGCAGGGTCGATTCCGCCAGGCCCAGGGTGATCCGGCCGTGGGGAGCGGCGGGGAGGGAGTCCAGCGGGACTTCCGGGGGCAGGAGGCGGACCTGCGGAGCGCGCGGGCCGGTCCAGGCGGCGGAGACTCGGCGGACCAGGTCCAGGCCGCCGGCGCCGACGGTTTCCGGGCGTTGGTCGGAGTCGATGCGCGGGAGGGCCGCGAGGAAGTGCAGTTTGTCCGCGGTGAGACCACGGCCGGGGCGGTCGGCGGGGACGTTTTGAGCCACCTTGCGGTCGATGGACGAGTCCGCCGGGTCGCCCAAGCGCAGTTCGAAGCGGGTGCTGATGGCGTCGCGCAGCTGGGCGCGGGCGCCGATCCACTGGTTCAGCGAGACCAGGACATGGATGCCGAAGCCCAGACCCCGTTGCGCCAGCGCGGTGATTTGTTCTTCGAGCTTCTCGTACTCCGAGCGGATGGTGGTCCAGTTGTCCACGAACAGGAACACATCGCCGAACTCGCGGTCGTCGCTGCTTTCGGTGAATTCGCCGCGGCGGCTGCGGAAGGCGGCCATCGACTCGATCCCGTGCGCGGCGAAGAATTCTTCCCGTTGTTCCAGCAAAGTGACCAGTTCCGCGACGACCCGGCGGCAGCGTTGCGGGTCGCGGCGGGTGGCGTAGCCCGAGACGTGCGGCAGGCCGGCGATCGGGGCGAGTGCGCCGCCGCCCATGTCCAGGATGAAGAACTGCACCTCGGCGGGGGTGTGGGTGAGCGCGAGCATCGCCGCGATGTCCTTCATCAATGTCGACTTGCCGCTTTGCGGTGCGCCGACGATCACCGCGTTGCCCGCCGCACCGGAGAAATCCGCCCACAGCATGTCGCGGCGCTGTTCGAAAGGCTTGTCCACCAACGCGACCGGAATGGTCAGCTTGCCGTTGCCGCCCCAGCCGAGGGGACACAGGCCGCGGCGGGGGTCTTCGCCGATCGGGGGCAGCAGCTGGTCCAAAGTGGGCGGTTCGGCCAGCGGCGGCAGCCAGATCTGGTGGGCGGCTGGGCCGCGTCCTTCCAAACGGGACAGCATCGCGCCGATGATCGTTTCGCCGGTGCCTTTCGCGGGGGCCTCGGCGGCGGGTTGTTCGGCGACTGGTACTTCAACCGGTCCCAGTGTGAACGGCAGGACGCCCAGTTGTTGTCCGTCCGAACGCACAATCCGGCTGCGTGGCGGGAGTTCGCCGGAGACGTACGCGGCCTTCAGCCGGATCAGGGTGTCGTTGTCGGACTTCAGATACGCCGAACCCGGCACCGGCGGCAGCTGGTAGGCATCCGCGACACCCAGCACCGCACGGCTTTCCGCAGCGGAGAACGTTCGCAGGCCGATCCGGTACGACAGGTGCGAGTCGAGCCCGCGCAGGCGGCCCTCTTCGAGACGCTGCGAAGCCAGAAGCAGGTGGATGCCCAGCGAACGGCCGAGCCGTCCGATGGCGACGAACAGGTCGATGAACTCCGGCCGCGAGGACAGGAGCTCGGAGAACTCGTCGATGATCACCAGCAGCGACGGCAACGGCTGCAGCGGAGTACCGTCCGCGCGCGCCTTTTCGTAGTCGCGCACCGAGGCGTAGTTGCCTGCCGCGTGCAGAAGTTCCTGCCGCCGCAGCAATTCGCCGTTCAGCGCGTCCGCCATGCGGTCGACGAGCGCGAGGTCGTCGGACAGGTTCGTGATCACCGCGCAGGTGTGCGGCAGGTTGGTCATGCCGGCGAACGTCGCGCCGCCCTTGAAGTCGATCAGCGCGAGGTTCAGCTTTTCCGACGAATGCGTGACGGCCAGCGCGGTGACCAGCGTGCGCAGCAGTTCGCTCTTGCCGGACCCGGTCGCGCCGATCACCAGGCCGTGCGGGCCCATGCCGCCCTCGGCGGATTCCTTGAGGTCGAGGTCGACCGGGCGGCCGTCGGGGTTCACGCCCAACGGAATCCGCAGCCGGTCGCGCGCGGGGCGCGGAGCCCAGGTGACGGTGGTGTCGGTGTCGCGCGGGTCGCCGATGCCGAGCAACCCGGCCAAGCCGAAGGTCGAGGACATCGGTTGTTCGCTGACCACCGCGCCGCCGTGGTGCAACGGCGTCAGCATCCGGGCCAGCGCTTCGGCCGCGCCGTGGTCGAGCCGGTCCGGCGTGCCGAGGAACCCGAGCCGCGCTTCGGTGCCGTCGAGCACCACCATACCGAGCTGATCCGGTGAGACGTGCAGGCTCAGCAACCGCTCGGTCGAGGTCGCGCGAGGCTGGTCGCCGCCGACTTCCAGCACCGTGATGCCCAGACGGCCTTCTTCGGCCAGCAGCCGCGGTTCGCCGTGGGAGTCGCCGCCGTCGACGACGAGCACGATGTGCGGCAGGTCGGCCGCGTTACCGCGGCGCGAGAACGCGGGTCGGTCGCCGAGGTCCGGGCCGAGCAACCGCGCCAGTTCCGCGGCGTTGTCGGCGAACAGCCGCCGCGGGCCGGTCGCGTCGGCGAGCACCGGCGCGGTGGCGTGCGGCAGCCACTTCGCCCAATCCCAGTCGTGCGAACGGTCCGGGGCAACGCAGAACGCCACCCGCAGGTCGGTCGGGGAGTGGAAAGTGACCAGCTGAGCCAGGACGGCGCGGGTCATCCCGAGCACGTCGAACCGGCGGCCGGACAGCGTCGCGGCCGCGTACGAGCGCAGCGACACCGAAACCGGCAGGCCTTCGACGGTCGAGAAAGTCTGGATGAAGTGCTTGAGGTTGGTGGAGGAAACCGGGTCCAGCTCTTCCAGCGGCGCGATCTGCGGCGCGCGCAACGGCGTCGCGAGCGGCTGCGGCCCGGTGGCCGCGCGCACCATCGCGAACGAGCGGTCGGCGCGGCGGCGGTCCCAGTGCTGGTCGGTTTCGACGTACGCCCACAGGTCCGCCGGATCCGGCTGCTGCGCGATCAGCGTGGCGCGCTGCGAGTCGGCGACCGCGCGCACGCGCGTGCGAAGACCGGCGAGATACCGCTGGTAGTCGCGGCGCTCCTCGTTGATCTGCGCCTTCTTCGCCATGCCGCCGCGGCCGAGCGACATCACGATCATGCCGCCCATCGCGGTGACGAACAGCGCGCCGAAGATCCAGGTCATCACCCCGCCGTCGCGTCCGATGTAGACGAACGACATCGCGCCCATGCCGAGCATCATCGGCAGGAACATCATGAGCTGCATCACGCCGCCGGAGCCGCTCTTGGGCAGCATCGGCGGGGACTGCAGCATGATCTCCCCAGGCTGCTCGCCGAGCAGGCCGAGGCGGTCGCGGGTGGAACTCATGCCCCGTATTTTGGCCGCCGGTTGTCCGGTCGCGGTGGGTACTTTTGCCGTCCGCTCGCCCGGCGGCGCGAACTTACGCTCTGCGCAGACGCCCCGCACCGGTGCGTCGTACGCACGGAGCGGGAGGGAGAGCCATGGGCACGACCGGCGAGTACCGGGCCGAGCCGGAGGCCATGCGCTCCACCGTCGGCAACGTGGGCGCCGTCATCGCCCACGGCATCAACGCCGTCGCAGACCTGGAAAAACTCGTCCTGCAGCCGACGACATTCGCCAGTTTCGGCAGCGTCGTCGCGGCGGCCAACGAGGCGCTGCACTCGCAGCAGGTGACCGCGGTGCGTTCGCTGCTGCAGCTGCTGCAGGAGATCAACGGCCTGGTCAAGCACAGCGCCGACGCTTACCAAAGCGCCGACGAAGCCGTTTCCGACGGCTACGGCGGAGGTGCCCAGTCTGCTGGGTCTTCTACGCCGCTGACGTCGATCTGGGGAACCCCGCACGCCGCGCACCTGGCCGCAGCGGCGATCACCGACAGCACCGGCGCGCACGGCGAACCGTCCTCGGTCGGCAACGTGCTGCGCTACCTCGGCGACGCGGACCTCGGCAGGCTCGCCGAGCACCCGCTGACCGACGCCCGCTTCCATGGCGTCGCGGACTTCAACGACTGGCTCGCCGGCGACGCCGACAACCAGGCGCGCGTCGGCCTGATCGAGGTGTACTCGGGCACCGCGCGCACCTTCGGCGACGTGCCCGGCGGCGTGCACAGCGGCGACGTTGTCGTGGTGGAGCCGCTTCTGCTGCCCGAACACCACCCGGTGATCGGCGTCGCCGGGGACGGCGGCGCCCTCTACAACCACGGCCCTGTCGATCCGGGCCTCGGCGGACTGGCCAAGGTCAGCGTTTACCGGCCCGCCTCCGTCTGACCCCGAACCCCCGACCAAGTGAGGTCCGAAGCCGATGTTCTTCCCGAACTCCAGCGCGATGGACGCCACCGCGACCAGCGGCGGCCCGATCACCGTGCTGCCGCAGATCGTCACCGGCCAGCCCGAGCAGATCGCCAAGCACGTCCTCGACCTGCTGCACAAGGCCGCCGAGCTGACATCGCTCTACACCGAGCTCAGCAAGGCCGCCGACCAGCTCGGCAAGGTCTGGTCCGGCGGGGCGTCGGAATCGGCGCTGCAGAAGATCTCCCACTCGCTCGAGCAGCTCACCAAGATCATCAACGTGATCGAGAAGGGCGCTGAACTGCTCGGCATCTCGGGCACGCTGGTGAAGGCGGCGCAGGAGGCGTACCGGTCGGTGGTCGCGGCGGTGAACCCGACCGTCGCGTCGCTGATGTCGAACTGGTGGACCTACGGCGCGGCGGTCGCGCTTTCCACTGCCACCAGCGCCACGCTCCGCGGATTCATCACCGCGGTCGGCGGTCTGCTGAAGGCGCTCGGCGCGGGCGACCTCGCGAACCAGATCACCCAGGTCGCGACGATCATCGGCGACATCGAAAAGCTGTTCCACCACGGTTCTTCCGACGCCAACGGTGCGGCGGGCAACGCTGCGGTGTCCGGCACTCCGGTCACCGCGCCGCAGCTGCCCGCGCCGGTCGCGAGCGCGTCCGGGCAGGCGGCGATCGGCGGCAGCGGCGGGGGAGTGCCCGGGGGCAACCCGTCGTTCACGAACTACACGCCGCCCGCGTTGTCCAACGGCGGCTGGCCTTCGGGCAGCGGCACTGGCACTGGCGGTTGGCCGTCCGGCGGGGGTGCCGGAGCGGGGGCCAACCCGGGGAACAGCTGGATCCCGGTGGATCCGGCTCCGGCTCCGTCCCCCGCGCCTTCGGTGCCGGGACAGTCGACCGGTGCGCACGAGGTCGTGATCCACACCGACCTGAACACCGGGCAGTCGACGGTCGAAGCTCCGGCCGGGCAGGACGTGGACATCGATGTCGACGTCACCTACCAGGGCAAGCACTTCCAGCAGCACGTCGACATCGACGCGAAGGGCGCATAACCGGTGGCCGTGGACGCGTCCGGAGTCGTCAGCTCGGTGCTGTCGAACTACCGGCAGGTGCTGGTCGAATACCAGCGCCGGGTCACCGGCGACCCGGCGGCGCTCGAAGCGGCGGCGAATCGCTGTGGCACCAACGCGTCCACGATTACCGGCAAAGCCACCGAAATCGCGGACGCTGCCACGGCATTGCACGCTGACTGGGACGGCGCTGCGTACACCGCGTACGCGACAGCTGCTTCCGACGTGGCGCACGCCCTGACCGAAGACGGCACGAAGCTGGCCGATCAGGGCAAGCGGTTGTCGATGGCCGGACAGCTGTTGCGGTGGGCGCGTTCTGGGGTTGACTCGGTTGTCGCGCAGTTCGAGCAGTACGGCACACAGCTGATCAACCAGGCGCGCTCAGCGGATCCGAACGCGGTGGGTGCTTTTATCGCCGCCGCAAGGGATTTGGGCGAGCAGGCGGTCGCTGCGGCCGGGCAGGTCGCCGACGAGCTGTCGGACGCGTTGGCGGAGTTGTTCCCCGCGCCGTGGGCCGGGCCGATGAGCAAGCCGGGCAAGCTGGGCAAACGCAACTACGGCCCGCTGTCCTGGGTCAACGGCGACACCCTCGACGGACGGAAGCGGCCGCGGTCGGCGCCGTCGTGGTTCGGCAATTCCGGCTGGAAGAAGCTGACCTGGAACGGTTTGGAAGGCACCCGCGCTCCGAAGAAGGCCGATACGCCGTTCGGACAGCCGAAGCTGAAGAGCGAGATCGCCCGCGCCACCGAGATCACCTACTACAAGACCGCGCACGAGCAAGACGGCTTCATTCCGGAGTACGACGGGAAAATCTCCTCGCAGGGCTGGGACGCGAAGGCGTCCGGCCACGCTGAGCTGGGGTTCCGGGAGGACATCGGGACCAGTGGAAGCTACGGCGTCGCGCACGGCAGCGCTCGCGGTTCCGCGTTCGCGGGCGGCGAGGTCAGCGCTTCGGGACAGCTGGGGATTCACGGACTTGGCGTGCACGCCAACGCTTTCGCGGGCGGCAAGCTGGAGGGCCAGGTCGCGGCGGATGTCGCGGGGGTCGGCGTCGGCGCTAGCGGGAGCGTCCAATATGGAATCGGCGCTCAGCTCGACGGGCAGTTCGTTTATGACAACGGGCATCTGAAGATGAACTTCAAGGCCGGTGCCGCGCTCGGGCTCGGTGCCGGGCTTGGGGCGAAGATCGACATCGACCTGCCGAAGGTCGGCGCGGCGGTCAGCGAGTACGGCGGCGCGGCAATCGACGCGGTCGGCGACGCGGCGAGCGAGGCGGCCAACGCGCTGGGCGGGGCTTGGGACGACGCGGCGCAGTATGTGGGTTCCTGGTGAGCGCCATGGCTGATCTGGTGACGCTCCCGCTGGGCTTCGACGTCCCCGAGGGCTGGACGCCGGTGCCGCCGATCGCGCCCGGGCTGGTTTTCGTCGCGGTGCACCCGGAACCGGTCGCGGACTTCACGCCGAACATCACGCTCGGCATCCAGCAGCGCGAGGATTCCGTGCCGATGAAGGACATCGCCGACGAGGCCGTCGAACGCCTCGGCCGGACGATGGCGCTGCTGGACGTCCTCGACCGCCAGGAGGTCGGCAGCCCCGCCGCGCCCGGCTGCACCCAGACCTTGCGGATGCGCACCGGCGAAGGCCAGGATCTGCTGCAGATCCAGGTGTTCCTGACCGTGCCCGGTCCGGCCGGGCGGGTCGTGCTGGAACTGGTCTGCACGGCCGATCCGCAGGACGCGCGCACGCTCGTCCCCGACTTCCGGAAGTTCGTCGCCAGCGTGCACGTCCGCCGGGAAACCCCGCAGGAGAAGGAGAACGACGGTGACTGAACCGTATGCCGTGCCGGACATGGACGACCTGCTCGCGCAGGTCCGCAAGCAGACCGAAGAGGTCCAGCGGATCCAGCGCACGGTCGAGGCGATGGAGGTCAAGGCGGCTTCGCGGCAGAACGAGGTGACCGTGACGCTGCGCGGCGACGGCCGGTTCACCTCGGTCGACATCGACCAGCGCGCGATCCGCGAGTTCGACGCACGCACGCTGTCGGAGATCGTCCTCGAAGCGGTGAACGCCGGCCTGCAGAAGCTCGCCGAGGCGAGCAGCGCGAAGTTCGCCCCGGTGATCGAGGCGTCCAGGTCCCAGCTGTGAGCGCGCCGGCCGTCGCCGGGTCGACCCGGCGCGTCACGATCGTCACCCCGCGCGCCAGGGTGGATGTCGCTTTGCCGCAGCAGAGCACGTTCGCCGAACTGGTGCCGCAGCTGGTCCGGCTCGCCGGGGCGGCCGGGCAGGCGTCGGCCGAGCATCCGGGCTGGGTGCTGTCGCGGCTCGGCGGCGCGCCGCTCGCGCTCGGGCTCACCGTGGCCGCCGCGCAGGTGCGCGACGGCGAAGTGCTGCACCTGACCCCGCGTGAACGGCCGCGGGGTCCGTTGCTGTTCGACGACGTGGTCGATTCGATCGCGAGCGTCGGGGAATCCGCGTCGACCACGTGGGGGCCGAAGGTCGCTCGCCGAGCCGGGATCACGACGGCTGCGGTGTTGTTGTTCGCGGGCGGGTTGCTGATCCAGGCCTCGTTGGCGGGCAGCGTGCTCGCGCCGATCGGCACCGGGCTGCTCGCCGTCATTCTGCTGCTCGGCGGCGGCGCGTTGAGCCGGGCATACGGCGATTCGGGCGCGGGTGCGGCCGGTGCGCTGGCCGGGGTCGGTGTGGCGTTCCTGGCCGGAATTTCCTTGCTGCCACCGCATTCGGTGTTCTCGCTCTCCGCCGGGCCGCTTGCCGCGGGACTCGCGGCGGTGACTGTTTACGGTGTGCTGGCCGCGGTTTCGGTGGCGGATCGGTTGCCGTTCTTCGTCGCGGTCGTCGGTTCGGCTGGGATTGGCGCGATCGCGACCGGAGTGGTGCTGCTGACTGGGGCGAAGCCGGTCGCTGCTGCGGCTGTCGCGGCAGTGTTGGCGACGGCGTTGGCTGCTGTAGCGCCGATGCTCGCGCTGCGGCTGGGCCGGATGCCGCTCCCGCGCGTGCCGGACGACATGGAATCCTTCCGCGCCAACGAACAACCGTCGCTCGGCGTGGAAATGGCCGGGCGGACCACGTACGCGCAGGCGTTGCTTACGAGCTTGCTGGTGGCGCTCGGGCTGGTGGTGATCGGTTCGTCGATCGTGCTCGCCACCGGCGGGCCGTGGGAAGCCGGGCTGGCTGCGCTTCTCGGGACGGCGTGGATCCAGCGTTCGCGCGCGTATGCCGGACGCACGCAACGGCTAGTGCTGGTGGGTTTCGGCCTCATTGCCTTGCTGACCGCGGGTTTCTGGCTGATCGCGGCTAATCAGCGGATCGCGCTGCTCGCGGTCGGGCTGACGCTGGTGCTGGCCGCGGTGGTGTCGCTGTTCTACGCGACGCGGGTCGCGCGCGGGGTGCGGTCGCCGTATTGGTCGCGGTTGCTGGATATTTCGGAGTTCCTGGTGCTGTTGTCGCTGGTGCCGTTCGTGGCGTTGATCGCGGGGGTGTACGAGGCGGTCAGCGGCTGAGCGGACTCGCGGCTTTCAGCGTGCGCAGAACCGGCGCGGTTTCGCAGGAGCGGATGCCGGGCAGCGCGCCCAGCCGGTGGGTGAGGTAACGGTGCAGCGCTGGGGGATCGGCGCAGAGGGCGTGCGCGAGCAGGTTTGTCGGCCCGGTGGTCGCGGCGACGACGGCTAGCTCGCGGTGGGTGGCAAGGTCGGTGGCTACCGCGTCGAGATCGGCCGGGGCCACGGCCATCCACAGCAGAGCTTGCGTCGTTGCGCCGAAGAGCCGGGCGTCGATTTCCACGTCGAAGTAAAGGGTTTCGGCCGCGCGCAGGTCGGTGATGCGGCGGGCGACGGTGGCGGCGGACCAGCCGGTAATGGCCGCCAGCTCGGTCTGGCCGAGGCGGCCGTCTCGCTGCAGAGCGGTGAGCAGAGGTTCGTCGGCGGCGGTCGCTTGCGCAGATGTGGCGCGGGTTTCCGGTTCCAGCTGACCGCGTTGGGCGTCGGTCAGGACTTCGGCGCGGCCCAGCCAGGCGGTCGGCCCGCCGTGATACAGGTGCAGCAGCTGGTGCGCGGAGACGGCGGTGATGCCGGTCGTGCGCGGGATGTCGTGCAGCAGCAGGCCGTGCTCGGAACCGTTGGCGGAATGGACGATGACGCAGATTTCCGTGCCGCCGCCGGCGAGCTTGACCCAGGTCGTGTCGGTGCGCCGAACTAGCGCGTCGGCGACCCGTTGCGCGACGGCCGGGACGACGGTGAGCCGCACGAGCCACTGCGTCTGCCCGGCGCGATGCGGCGCGGCCAGCCCGACGACGCGCAGTCCGGCTTCGGCGCGCAGCCGCCGGTAACGGCGGGCGACGGTCTGGGTCGAGACGCCGAGGACGGTCCCGATCCGCGCGAACGGGGCGCGGCCGTCGATCTGGAGCGCGTGGACGAGGGCGTGGTCGAGGTCGTCGAGCATGGCTTGATTCTGCACCAATCTGTCCTCAATGGAAGATTTCCGCTCGTTCGAGCTGGTGGCTGGAATCCTTCGCGGCCGCTGTCCAGGCTGGCGGCATGACCGACTCACGCCGCTGGGCCGCGCTCGCGGTCCTGCTCGTCGCGGAAGCGATGAACCTCCTCGACACCACCATCGTCCAGGTCGCCGCGCCTGCCGTGCACGCCGAACTGGGCGGTGCGATCTCCTTCTACACCGTCGGATACACGCTGCCCTTCGCGCTCCTGCTGATCACCGGCGGACGTCTCGGTGACCTTCTCGGCCGACGCCGCACTTTCCAGTTCGGCATGGCCGGTTTCGTCCTCGCCTCGGCCCTGTGCGCGGCCGCGACCACGCCGGGGTTCCTGCTGGTTTTCCGTGCGCTGCAAGGGGCTTGCGCCGCGTTGGTGATCCCGCAGACGATCGGCCTGATCCGCGTCCTGTTCGACGGCGCGGCCCGGGCTCGCGCGCTCGGCATGATCGGTCCGGTGATGGGACTGGCCGCGGTGAGCGGTCCCGTCCTCGGCGGACTGCTGACCGACGCCTGGACGTGGCGGTCGGTGTTCCTGGTGAACGTCCCGCTCGGAATCGCCGTGCTCGCTGCGTCCGGCCTGCTCACCGAAGACCGGTCCGCCGCCCGGCCGCGGCTCGACCTGCTCGGGACCGCCTTGGTCGTCGTGGGCGCCGGGCTCGTGGTCTACCCGCTCCTCACGCAGTGGAACGGCTACCTCGTCGCCGCCGGGATAGTTGTCCTCGTGGTTTTCGCGCTGCAGCAACGGTTTCGCGGTGGTCTGATCGAGCGCAGCCTGTTTCGCGGCCTGGGCTTCCCTGCTGGACTGCTGACGTCAGTGCTGTTCTTCGCCGTGATGACCGGCTTGACCCAAGTCGTCGTCCTGTTCCTGCAACTGACCCAGCACGCGGACGCGCGCACCGCGGGACTCTCGTTGCTGCCGTGGTCCTGCGGCCTGGCCGTATCGTCCTTTGTGGCCGGACGCTGGCTCGTCCCGCGCTACGGCACCCGGATTCTCTTTGCTGGCGTGGGTTTCCTGGCTCTTGGCATCGTCGGGATCGCGCTCGGCTGGCCGCTGCTCGTCCCGCTGGCGGTCGCTGGCACGGGGACCGGTCTGTTCACCGTGCCGTTTTTCACCGCCGCGCTGGCCCTCGTCCGTCCCTCGGAGACGGGGTCGGCCGCGGGCCTGCTGAACGCGGTGCAGCAACTCGGCGGCACCGTAGGAGTCGCTGTGCTGACAACGGTTTTCCTCGCGACCGATGTCAAAGTCGCGTGCTGGACGGCCGTCGGCCTGACCGTCGCGGCCGGATTGACGGCGGTCGGGCTCATCCGCGGAACGCGCGCCGATAGTCCGTCGGAGCCGTCCCCAGCCGGAGTGTGAAATGGCGGCGGAGGTTGGCCGCCGAGCCGAGGCCGCTGCGTTCGCCGATCAGGCTGATCGGCAGGTCGGTGGATTCCAGCAGGCTGCGGGCGTGCAGAACGCGCTGGTCGAGCAGCCATTGCAACGGCGTCGTCCCGGTGGCTTCGCGGAACCGGCGGACGAACGTGCGCGGGCTGACCCCGGCCTGGCGGGCCAGCTGTTCGACGGTCAGCGGCTGGTCGAGGTGCCGCGTCGCCCAGTGCAGCACCGGACCGAGACCGGCGTCGTCGGTCTCCGGCACGGTGGCGGAAACGTACTGCGCCTGCCCGCCGCCGCGATGCGCGGGCAGCACCATCCGGCGCGCGACCTCGTTGGCGACGTGCGCGCCGAGGTCGCTGCGGACGACGTGCAGGCACAGGTCGATTCCGGCGCTGCGTCCGGCGCTGGTGAGCACCTGCCCGTCGTCCACGTACAGCACCGACGCGTCTACCTGGACCTGCGGATGCAGCATGCCGAGGGTGGCGGCGTACATCCAATGCGTCGCCGCGCGCCTGCCGTCCAGCAGCCCCGCCGCCGCGAGCGCGAACGCGCCAGTGCACAGCGAGACGATCCGCGCGCCCGCCTCCGCTGCCTCCCGGATCGCGCTGACCAGATTCGCCGGGATGGGCTGTCCAGTTTGGACACACGCGTACGGCAACGCGGGCACCAGCACGGTGTCGGCGTCCTTGAGCGTGTCGAGACTGTGCCCGGCGTGGTGCCGGAAGCCGAACTCGGTTCGGGTTTCCGGCTTGGCCGCGCAGAACCGCAGCTCGTACCAGGGGTCGGCGAGGTCGGTCCTGGACGGCCCGAACACCTCCGCCGCGATGGCCAGCTCGAACAGCGGCATGTCGTCGACCAGCGCGACCGCGACGGTTCGCATGGGTGCGAGGATACGGCAGGAATTAAGCGAAAGGAGTCAGTCCTGCCACTCGCTCTTGCCGGGGCGGGGTGGCAGATTCGCTGCCGTGACCGTCGTGGAGCTTCGTCAGTACACCCTCCGTCCGGGGCAACGGGACGTCCTGATCGACCTGTTCGACCGTGAGCTGCTGGAACCGCAGGAAGCGGCGGGCTGCACGATCGTCGGCCAATTCCGCGACGAGGACGACCCGGACCGCTTCGTGTGGTTCCGCTCGTTCCCGGACATGACGGCCCGGCACGCCGCGCTGACCGCGTTCTACCTCGAAGGCGAGGCCTGGCGGACACATCGCGACGCCGCCAACGCCACCATGCTCGACAGCGACAACGTCCTGCTGCTGCGTCCCGAAGTCGACTTCCCGCCGTTGCCCCGGCCAGCTGGTGCCGCGTCATCGCGAATCCTGGTGCTCATCGGCCCGGCTTCGACGGAATTTGTTGCACCTTTCGCTTCCCTCGTCACCGAGCCAGCGGAGAACACCTTCCGCGCGCTGCCGGTGCGGGAAGGAGAGAACGTCCGGGTAGGAGTCTGGGTTTTCCCCGACCTTGCCGCGCGGCAGGCCTTCGAACGCGGGTTGGTTATGCCCGACGTGCAGCGGCTCCGCTTGGCTCCGACGTCGCGGTCCTCGCTTCGCTGATCCGCTGTGCGACCAGCCGATCGATGCGCTGCCAGGCCGGACTTTCGAGATGTTTCGAGAGAAGCTCGACGATTTGGCGGGGCACCTTCCGGAAGTCCGGCAGATCAGACGGCAACGTCATCCGCTGCGCGAGCTTCGCTGCGGTGTCGGCAATCGCTTCGAGCCGGGGATCGTCGGTACTCCACTCGATTGCCTCGTCGTACGCGCGGAGAACGGCGAGGTACTCCGGATCGTCCAGCAACTTGATGCGACTGGCGAGGATCTCGCGGCTGATGTCCGGGGCCAGCGCACAGGCGAGGATCCAACCGTCACGGATCGCGTTCTCATGGCGCTTCGACAGCCCCACCGGCCTTAGCCGCTCCATGAACGCGACGGCTTCGGGCGGGAGACAGAGCCGGTCAGGCTGATCGAGATCCCGCAACCGGACACGACGCTGCTGGAGCTGCCGGATCCGGTCGCGCAACTCGGCGTCGATCTGCTCAAGCGCGGTTTCGTCGGCGTTGAGCACCTGCGGGATACGCGCCAGCGGGACGCCCGCCTGGGCGAGCGTGACGATGCGGGCGAGGTCGATGACCGCCTGCGCGTCGTAACGGCGGTACCCGGCGGCGTCGCGTTCGGGCTCGGGAAGCAGCCCCTTCGCGTGATAGACGCGGACAGCCTTGGCCGAAACCCCGGCGTGACGGGCGAGCTGGCCGATGGTGAGCATGTCTCCAGTATCGCGCTTGACCTTGTCCCTGGGGCAAGGTTGGAAGCTGGCCGCATGGCTGATTACGACACCCTGCGCGCGCTCGCCGACGAGGGAAACGAGACCGCACTGGACCGCCTGGCCGACCTCGCCGACGGCCGCGGCGACCTGGCCGAACTGTCGGATCTCCTGGACGAGGGCAGCGAACACGCGGGCCGGTTGCTGACCCGGCGGGCAGTGGAGAACCGCGATCTGCGGGAACTGCAGCGGCTTTCGGACGCGGGGAGCAGCGAGGCCGAGAGCGAACTGGAACGACTGCTTCGCGCTGATTAACTCGCTTTGCCCCGGGCGGCGGGCTTGGCAGGGTTGGCGCATGCCGATCGCCGACCTGACCCCGGACGCCCGCGCCGAACTGGCGTGGCTGGAGAACATCTACCCCTCGGCGGGCTATACCGGGCCGGGGCACGTCGTGCGCCAGCTCCTGCCCAGCGGCTATCCGGTCTACCTGCGGATCCTGCACGCGTTCGCCCATTCCGACGATGACACGGACCTGCGGAGCTGGGCGAGCCTGGCGGCGCGGATCGGGCTGGAAATCCACCCGGAAACGTGCCACCGGACCCTTGCCCGAGCCGATGTCGCCACCGGGCCTCGGCAATGGCTGACCCAGAGCGGCCGGCTGTTCCCTCGCGAGCAGCGCGCGCTGAGCAGCGTCCTGGCCGAAGCTTCGGGCACCTCGGACGTCTTTTTCGGCTACGACGTTTCCGCCGACGCGGCGGGCGGGATACCCCATCTCGTCATCGCAGCGCCGCTGGACGGTCTCGATGAACTGCGAAAGCGCGTCGACGACGAGGTCGGCATCGAAAGCGGCCCGGACTACTGGATGCCCCGTGGCCACGCCTGGGTCGTCTGCTCCGATCACGACCTCGTGTCCACCTACGTGGCGTGTGATGAGGACGTCGCGCGGGCGATCTTCGCGCATCCGGACCTCGAGGCGCTGCCCGTGACGCTCGAGACGCGCATCGACTTCGGCGCAGACCCTTCCTGACCCTCAGGTGAGCGCGAGCGGCAACGTCCGCCGCACCGCCGCCCCATGCTCGCCATGCAGCGGAACCACCGAAACCCCCTGCGGCACCGGCACTTCCTCCGCCCGAGCCCCCACCCGAATGGTCAGCTCAAGCTCCTCCCGCCCACCCGGCGTCCGCCGCAACGTCGCAGAAGTAGCGGTAAACGCCGCCCCCGGCACCGCCACCCCCAGCGTCCGCGAGAGACCCCGCGCAGACCGAGGCGAGTAGCACGTCTGCGTAAGCCCGCCCCACTTCCACGCACGCCACAAATCCCCGTCGGAGCGCGGGTCGCCGGTCGAAACCCCCAACGCCACCCGAAGCTCGTTGGTCAGCTCGCCAGCCTCCAGCACCGTCGACGGATACCCCGACTCTGCCAGCGCCACCATCAAGCTCAACGCAGCACTCGCGGTACTCCGCAACGCCCCCAGCTCACCGCCACCCCGGGCGAGGGCGGCGATCGGCGCGTCCTCAGGCCGGTAGCGCACCGCGAGCCAGCGCACCCGGTACACGCGCGAATCCCTTGGCACCGCCCACGTCAGCAGCTGCACGGCGGCCAGCGGGATGTCCGTGTTCTGGAACGTCGTGCGGAGGATCGCCAGCAGCTCGTCCGTCGACGGCTCGCCGGCACCAGGGGTGAGGCGGACGATCGCGCTCCAGTCGCCGTCGACCTCGGCGACGCCGAAGCGGTTGCCCGCGCGGTCGACGTGCTGGCGGACCTTCACCGGACCGGCGATGCGCAGCAGGGCGTCGGGACTGTCGCGACGGCTGTCGTGGCGGCGCAGGCGATGCGCGAGCCACGTCCACGCCCATCCGGCGAAATGCCGTCCGGCGACCCGCACCGACGTCGTCACCACCAGCAGCCCGGCCAGCGCGGCGACGGTGATCCGCACCGGCTGGGCCAGGCCGTGCACGGTGAACGCGAGCAGCAGCGCCAGCGCGGCGATCTCCCACCCGGCCGCCTGCAGCGGGCGGATCGGCAGCAGCCACGGCCACGGCGCGGTGCCCGAAATCCCGGGCGTCCCGGGTGCGCGGGCATGAGCCGGGGCAGGCGGCGCGGACACGGACAACGCATTCCCCTCTTCCCCGGGCAGCGACCCGGCCCCGCGAACGCTAGCGTCCTCGCGCGGGCGCGTGGGCGTAAAAATTACCCTCGTGCGCGTCGGAGGAGCTGTCTAGCCTGCGCGAGAAGCGGATGTGATCTCCAGGGGGCCGGGACAGCGTGTGGACGCAGCGGGACCAGATCCAGGCGTACCAGTTCCTGCGCCGCCGTCTCGTGTCCGCGCTCGTCGCCGCGGACGCCAACCATCCGGTGTCGCCCAGCCGCCGGCTCGTGCTCGGCACGGTGCTCGGCGTCGGCGCGGCGCTGCTCGTGACGGCGGTATTCGGGGTGATCGGCCTGGTCAGCCCGTCCGGCGGGAAGGACTGGCTGGCCGGCGGCAAAGTGATCGTGGAAGCCGACAGCGGCGCGAGATTCGTGCTCGGCGCGGACGGCGCGGTGCACCCGGTGCTCAACTACGCGTCCGCGCGGCTGCTCGCCGGCGGCAACGGCCATGAGACCGTCACGGTGCCCGCCGAAAAGCTCGGCACCGCCCCGCGCGGCACGCAGATCGGGATCGTCGGCGCGCCGGATTCGTTGCCCAGCACGCTGATCACCACCCCGTGGATCAGTTGCAGCCGCACCACCCAGGACGCGCCCGCCTCGGCCGAACCGCTCGTCGCCGTGCTGCTGGAAGCGGCGGCGTCCGGGGTCGAGCTGCCGCGCGATTCGGGTGTGATCGTCCGCGTCCCGCAGGGCGGCCGGTTCCTCCTCGCGGGCGGCCACCGGTACCGGCTGAGCGACACCGCCGCGGCAGCCCTGCAATTCGACAGCTACCCGACGATCACCGTGTCCGCGCGCTGGATCGACACCGTGCCCGCCGGACGCGACCTCGGCGAGATCCCCGTGGACGGCGCGGGAAACCGCGGCCCGCGCGTCGGAACGCAGGAGACACGCGTCGGCCAGGTGCTGTCGGTCGTCGACCCGATGGCCGCGCCCGCCAACGCCTCGACCTACTACCTCGTCCGCCCGGACGGTCTCGAACCCGTCGGCCAGACCGAGGCCGCGCTGCTCGTCGCTACCTCGGCGAACGAATCGGCGTATTCGGGCCGGCAGGAACCCGCGCGGGTGCGTGCCGCGGACGTCGCGTCGGTGAAGAAGGTCAGCGAATCCCGCCCGGGCGGCGCGGATCCCGCCGCGTATCCGGACCGGATCCCCGGCAAAGCGCCGATCACCGGCAGCGCGGTGACCCTGTGCGCGCAGAACGGCCGCGTGACGGTCTCGGCGGATCTCCCCGTCCCGTCCGGCGCCCGCGCGCTGCCGGTGCAGAGCCGGACGGACGCCCGGGTCGCGGACGTCGTCTACGTCCCGCCCTCGCGCGGCGCGGTCGCGACGGACGCCGGGTCCGGCACGATTTATCTCGTCACGGACACAGGACGAAAATATCCGGTGGCGAACGGGACGGCGCTCACGTCGCTGGGCTACGGTTCTGGGTCCGGGCATCCGGTCGCGGGCGGGCTTCTCGCGCTGATGCCGACCGGTCCCGCGCTCGATCCCGCCGTGGCCGGGCAGCCTGCGGGGACGGGGTGAGCGAGCCGGTGACCACGACAGCGCAGCGACCCAGCGGCGTAGGGGAGCCGGAGCCGGAACCGTTGGCTCCCGGCACCGTCCAGGTGGCCGTGATCGAAGACCACCCGCTTTACCGCCGGTCGGTGGAACGCGTCCTCATCGAAGCGCCGGACGTCGAACTGGGCGCGGTGGTCGACTCGGTCGCCCGCTTCCACGTCGCGCGCCAGCCGCCCGGCAGCGTCGTCCTCCTCGATCTCGGCCTGCCCGGCGTCGCCGGTGCGGCCGCGGTGCTCGAGGTCGCGGAGCTGGGCCATCACGTGCTGGTCGTGTCCGCGCAAGCCGAACCGGAGACGGTGCTCGCCGCGATCGCCGCCGGCGCCAAGGGATTCCTGTCGAAGGACGTCGACGTCGACGAACTGCTCATCGCCATCCGCGCGGTCGCGGGCGGCGGCGCGTACGTGTCGGCCGTCGTCGCGGGAATGATCATCAAGGACAACACCGACCGCCCGGTCACGCGGCCGGAAATGGAGCTGTCGCCGCGCGAAGTGCAGGTGCTGCGGCTCGTCGCGGCGGGGGAACGGGACGTCGACATCGCGCGGATCCTCGACATCGGCGTCCGCACCGTGCGCGGCTATCTCGACCGGATCCGCGACAAGACCGGCGAACGGCGGCGCCCCGGCCTCGTGAAGGAAGCGATCCGCCGCGGCCTGGTGGGGAAGGAAACACTGAGGTGAAAGCCGACGAGGGGCGGCGCCGGAGCGGACCCATCCAGGTCGGGGTGATCGAAGACCACCCGCTGTACCGGGACGCGGTAGCGCGCGTGCTGAACGAGGCGCCGGACATCGAACTGGTCGCGGTAGCCGACTCCGTGGCGCGGTTCGCGGTCCAGGACCAGCCGCCGGGCAGCGTGGTCGTGCTCGACCTGAAACTCCGCGGCGTCCAGGACGCGGCCGCGGTGCTCGAGGTGGGGCAGATGGGGCACAAGGTGCTCGTGGTGTCCGCACACGCGGAACAGCCCGAGGTCCTCGGCGCGATGCAGGCCGGTGCCAAGGGATTCCTGTCGAAGGACGTCGACGGGGACGAGCTGCTGCGCGCGATCCGGACCATCGCGGAGGACAACGCGTACGTCTCGCCTACTTTGGCCGGGATGATCATCCAGGACAGCGACGAACGGCACGCCGGGCCGAAGATCGTGCTGTCGGAGCGGGAAAAACAGGTCCTGCGCCTGGTGGCGGCGGGGGAGCGGGACGTCGACGTCGCGGAGATCCTGGACATCAGCGTCCGGACGGTGCGGTCCTATCTGGACCGGATCCGGGACAAGACGGGGGAGCGGCGCAGGGCGGGGTTCGTCCGGGTGGCGATCCGGGAAGGGTTGCTCCGCTGACCGCGAGAGAGCCGGTCCGGGCCTACGACTACGACGTCGCGGTCTCGTTCGCCGGAGAAGACCGCGAGTTCGTCGAGGCTGTCGTCCGCGAAGTGAACGACGCCGGGTACAAGGTGTTCTACGACCAGGACGAACAGGTTTCGCTCTGGGGCGAAGATCTGACCGAGTACCTGCCGAAGATTTACGAAGAACGCGCACGGTACGCCGTGATGTTCGTTTCCCGGCATTACGCGGCCAAACCGTGGACGAGGTTCGAGCGGCGAAGCGTGCTGTTGCGGGCGATCAATCAGCCGGAACCATATTTGCTTCCGGTGCGTTTGGACGCGACCCAGCTCGACGGCGTCCGGGACAGCATCAGTTACTTGGACGGGAACATCGTCGGGGCGAGCGGCATCGCGGGTGCGATCTGCGAGAAATTGGGCAGTGCCGCCGCGGTGGGCGGAGGCAGGTTCAACGGGTACGTTCCGCGCAACGAACACGAAGCCACGGTGCTGATCGGCGAACGACCGCCAGGCTGGGGATATCTGCTTTTCTCTTATGAACTGGTTCACGGGGTCGAGCGGCTGCACGACGCCTATCTCGATCATCGCATGGGCTTTTCCCATCCGGCCGAGTACGTGCCGGTCGAACAGGTTCAGGCGACCGTCCAACGGGAACTCGCGACAGTGATCAGCGTGACCAGGATTTTCGCCGCGGTGCTTTCTGCGGACGCGCACGCTTCCGCGTTCGCCGAAGGCGGGGATGTGCCTCGGATAATCCACATGGCAAGCCGCTACGTCGCCGTCTATGAGTCATTCCTGGACTGGTCCTACCGGCTCCGCGGCTACGCGACGGAGTCGGACGAAGTCCACGAAGTCTTCGCGGCGCTCGCCCGGTTCGCACACCAGCCCGTGGAGCGGTTGAGGTCTTTCGTGTACGAGTTCCGTGATCGCATGGACCCGCTGCACGGGCAACTGCTCAACGGCGAGGACGTCACGATCCGGCTGAACCTCCCGCTGGAAATCTCTCCCGAGGCGTCAGCCCAGTACGATCGCGCTTTCGAGGCGTTCGAACTGCACCTGCTGAGCTGACTCCCGGCTACAGCCGCCGATTCGCCAACGCCCCAGTAGCCGTTCGAGCCTTCCCGGCCACCTCCGGATCGACATCCACCACCAGCATCTCCACCCCGGCTCCAGCCTGCTCCGCCACGCGCCCGAACCCGTCCGCCACCAGCGAGTACCCGATCCCGGTCGGTGCCTTCGGATTGACCTCCACCCCGGTCACCGCAGGATCAGCCTGCCCGCAAGCCGCCACCCAGCAGCCCGAGTCCAGGGCACGCGCCCGCACCAGGACTTCCCACTGCTCCCGCTTCCCGGCCCCGGCGCCCCACGAAGCCGGAACCACCACCACGTCCGCCCCGTCGTCGGCCAGCCGCCGGAACAGCTCGGGGAACCGCAGGTCATAGCAGGTGGCGACGCCGAACACCGTCCCCTCCGCGGAGAACGTCACGACCTCCAACCCCGGCGCGACAGTGTCCGACTCCGCGAACCCGAACGCGTCGTACAGGTGGATCTTGTCGTACCCGAGATGCTGCCCCAGCCCGGTGACCAGCAGCGTGTTCCGCACCCGCCCGTTGTCCGCGGGCGTGAACATCCCCGCGATCACCAGCACGTCGTGCTCGGCCGCGACGGAAGCCACCGCTGACGCCCATGGGCCGTCCAGCTGCTGGGCCACCGGGGCGAGCGGGCGGCCGAAGCGGGCCATCGTCGCCTCCGGGAACACCACCACCCTGGCTCCGGCCGCCGCGGCGGCCTCCACGCCGGAGCGAACCGTTTTCAGGTTTTCTTCCGGGGCGTCGCCCGAGTTGAGCTGGCACAACGCGATCCGGGGCACACGAGCCTCCCTGGTCCGGGGACAGCGGGTCGACACCGAGTATCCCTGCCGGGACCGCGCGGGCCACCTCGTACCCTGGTGTCCATGTTGAACCGCACCGACCTGCGCGGGCAGGTCCCCTCCGCTGCCGAGCTCCGTGCCGCGCTTCCGCGCGCCGAGTACGACGTGGACGCGGCGCTGCATCATGTCCGGCCGGTGGTCGAGGCCGTGCGGGATCGCGGAGTCGAGGCGGTTCTCGAGTTCACCGAGCGGTTCGACAAGGTGCGCCCGGAGACGGTCCGGGTGCCCGCCGAGGAGCTGGCCAAGGCACTGTCCGAGCTGGACCCGCAGGTCCGCGCCGCGCTGGAGGAGTCCATCAAGCGCGCCCGGAAGGTGCACTCGGACCAGCGCCGCAAGGACGTCACGACGCAGGTCGTCCCCGGCGGCACGGTCACCGAGCGCTGGGTGCCGGTCGACCGCGTCGGCCTGTACGCGCCGGGCGGGCTGGCGGTGTACCCGTCGACCGTGGTGATGAACGTCGTTCCGGCGCAGCTGGCCGGCGTGCGCTCGCTGGTCGTGTGCTCGCCGCCGCAGGCCGCGTTCGGCGGTCGGCCGCACCCGACGATCCTGGCCGCGGCCGCGCTGCTCGGCGTGGACGAGGTCTGGGCGGTCGGCGGCGCGCAGGCGGTCGCGCTGGTCGCGTACGGCGGCGTCGACACCGACGGCGCCGAGCTGGCCCCGGTCGACATCGTCACCGGACCGGGCAACATCTACCTCACCGCGGCCAAGCGCCTGGTCCGCGGCGTGATCGGCATCGACTCCGAGGCCGGTCCCACCGAGATCGCGATCCTCGCCGACGAGACGGCCGACCCGGCGCACGTCGCCGCGGACCTGATCAGCCAGGCCGAGCACGACCCGCTGGCCGCGAGCGTCCTGGTGACCACCTCCGAGGAGCTGGCCGACGCCGTAGACCGCGAGCTGGCGAAGCGGGCAGCCGCGACGAAGCACTCCGAGCGCGTCGGCCAGGCGCTGGGCGGCAAGCAGTCCGGCATCATCCTGGTGTCCACTGTGGACGACGGCTTGCGCGTGGTGGACGCGTACGCCGCCGAGCACCTGGAAATCCAGACCGCGAACGCTCGCGAAGTGGCTGCCCGGGTGCGCAACGCCGGGGCGATTTTCGTCGGCGCGTACGCCCCGGTTTCGCTGGGCGACTACTGCGCGGGCTCGAACCACGTGCTGCCCACCGGCGGGTTCGCGCGGCACTCCTCGGGCCTGTCGGTGCAGAGCTTCCTGAAGGGGATCCACGTCGTGGACTACTCCGAGGACGCCCTGCGCGAAATCGCTCCCCGTGTCGTCTCGCTCGCGAACGCCGAAGACCTGCCCGCCCACGGCGAAGCCGTCACCGCACGTTTCGAAGGAGACGGCCGATGAACGAAGCCATCCCCGGCGGCGAGGTCACCCTCGCCGAACTCCCGCTGCGCGAGGACCTGCGGGGCCGCACCCCGTACGGCGCGCCGCAGCTGGACGTCCCGATCCGGCTCAACACCAACGAAAACCCGTACCCGCCGCCGCCCGAGCTGGTCGACGACGTCGCCGAGGCCGTCCGTGCCGAAGCCGCGTCGCTGCACCGGTACCCGGACCGCGACGCGGTGGCGCTGCGCACCGATCTGGCGGACTACCTGACGGTGTCCACGCGAGTGGTGCTGTCCGAATCCAACGTCTGGGCGGCGAACGGGTCGAACGAGATCCTGCAGCAGATCCTGCAGGCTTTCGGCGGCCCCGGCCGCACCGCGCTGGGCTTCGAACCGTCGTACTCGATGCACCCGATCATCGCGACCGGCACGCGCACCGACTGGCTGCCGGTGCCGCGCCGCGCGGACTTCTCGCTCGACACCGCGCGGGCGGCGGAAGCGGTCGCCGAGCGCAAGCCGGACATCGTCTTCGTGACGAGCCCGAACAACCCGACCGGCGGGTCGATCCCGCTGGACCAGCTGCGCGGCGTGCTCGACGCGGCTCCCGGGATCGTCGTGGTGGACGAGGCGTACGCGGAGTTTTCCTCGCAGGCCAGCGCGATCGAGCTGATCGCGGAGTACCCGGCGAAGCTGATCGTTTCGCGCACGATGAGCAAGGCGTTCGCCTTCGCCGGCGGACGGCTCGGCTACCTCGCCGCCGCACCGGCCATTGTGGACGCACTGCAGCTCGTCCGCTTGCCGTACCACCTTTCCAAGGTCACCCAGGCGGCCGCCCGAGCCGCCCTCCGGCACGCCGACGCCACCCTCGCGTCGGTGCACCGGCTCTCCGCCGAACGCGACCGCGTCGTGGAAGCCTTGCTGGGCTTGGGTTTCACCCCGGTGCCGAGCGACGCCAACTTCGTCCTTTTCGGACAGTTCAGCGACGCGCCGGCCAGCTGGCAGTCCTATTTGGACCACGGCGTGCTGATCCGGGACGTGGGCATCGAGGGGCACCTGCGGGTGACCATCGGCACCCCGGAAGAGAACGACGCTTTCCTCGAAGCGAGTAAGGAAGTCAAGCGATGAGCCGCGTCGGCAAAATAGAGCGCACCACCAAGGAGTCGTCCATCCTGGTCCAGTTGGACCTCGACGGGACCGGCCAGGTGGAGATCGCCACTGGTGTGCCGTTCTACGACCACATGCTCACCGCGTTCGGTGTGCACGGCTCGCTGGACCTGAAGGTCGAGGCGACCGGCGACGTCCACATCGACGCCCACCACACCGTCGAAGACACCGCGATCGTGCTCGGCCAGGCGCTGCGCCAGGCCCTGGGCGACAAGAGCGGCATCCGCCGCTTCGGCGACGCGTGGATCCCGATGGACGAAACCCTCGCCCACGCCGCGATCGACGTCTCCGGCCGCCCGTACTGCGTGCACGTGGGGGAGCCGGAGGAGTACAACACGTTCACCATCGGCAACAACTACCCCTTCGTCCTGACCCGGCACGTGTTCGACTCGCTGGCGTTCCACGCGCAGATCGCCCTGCACGTCCGGGTCATCCACGGCCGCGACCCGCACCACATCGCGGAAGCGGAGTACAAGGCCGTGGCGCGGGCCCTGCGGGCGGCGACGGAACCGGATCCTCGGGCTGGCGGGATTCCGTCCACGAAGGGCGTGCTTTAACGGCTAAGTCCGTGAGGGGAACCCTGAGGGAATCAGATTCCCTCAGGGTTCCCCTCACGACCGCAGTTTCCGGCATTGGCGGGTTTACACGCGGAACACCGTGCGCGGCGCGGCATAGGCCACTGGCCCGGGAAAGTGTTCCGCCGCAAGGCGAACCGCGTCGCGGGCGGTGACTGTGTGGCCGAGATGCGTGAGCACCAGCCGTGCGGCTCCGGCAGCCGCGCGGCCTGCTTCTGCCGGAGTCAGGTGTTCCGCGGACGGTTCGATGCTGTCCGCCTCGCACAAGAACAGATCCGTCCCCTCCGCCAACGTCGACAGCGCTTCGCACGGGCCGGTATCCCCGGAGTACGCGAAAGTCCGCTCCCCGTCAGTGATCCGCACCCCGAACGCCGGGAACCCGTGCGACACAGCCACCGTCTCCAGTCGCAGGCCGCCGACCCGGGTGCGATGTCCGTCGTGCAGTTCCCGGACGGCGAACGCCTCCTCGATCGGCGCGCGGCCGGTGTTGCTCAGAAACGCGGAGATCCGCGCCGCGGTCCCCGGCGGGCCGTAGAGCGGGATCGGCCGTCGCAGGCGCAGATCAGCGAACAACAGGGCGTACACCGCCGGTAACAGATCCGCGACGTGGTCCGCGTGCAGATGCGAGATCCAGATCGCGTCCAGCTCCGCCGGCGAGACGTGTTCCTGCAGGGCAGCGAGGGTGCCGGGCCCGGCGTCGAGCCAGATCGCGGTGTCCTCGTGGCGCACCAGGTACCCGGAGCACGGAGCGTCCGGGCGCGGGTATGGCGTCGCACTGCCCAGTACCGTCACGGTGAAGGCCATGTGGCACGCTAACCCCTGTGAGCAAAGAGCTGATCGCGGTCCTGCTGCTGGCCCTCGGCGGCTTCCTGGCCGGCGGGGTCTACTCGCTGTGGAAGACCGCGAAGTTCTTCGCCGTGGTGCTGGGCATCGCGGCAGTGCTGGCGATCGGCGGGGCCATCGCCTGGCTCGTCAGCTGACTGGCCCAGACCTTCTCGCGCCTGCCCCGCGCTTCTCCGCGACTGACGCGGCTCCGCACCGGATGCCCGTGTCTCCACGACTAACGCGCACCCCTGCACCTAACGCGGGCTTTCCCGCGACTCTTCGCACTTGTGGCGGCTCTTCCCGCAGCGAACGTGCACGTCTCCGCGGCTGACGCGGGCCATGTACGCAACGAACGTGCGGCTCTCCGCACCTGGCCGGGTTTTCTCTGCGGCTAACGCGCGGTTCTCCGCATCTGACGCGGACACTGCACGCGCTGGACGTGGCCCGCCGCCGGGACGTGGCCCGCCGATGGACGTGCGGCTCTCCGTGCCCGACTCGGGCTCTTCCCACGGCGAACGCGTGGTTCTCCGCACCTGACGCGGACATTGCACGCGCCGGACGTGGCCCGCACCGGACAGGGCCTCGCGGCGAACGTGGCCCCGCGGCGAACGTGGCCCCGCGACGAACATGGCCCCGCGACGGACGTGGCCCCGTGGCGAACGTGGCCCGTGGCGAACATGGCCCCTCGCCGGACGTGGCCCCGTGGCGAACGTGGCCCCGCGCCGGATGTGGCCCCGCGACGAACGTGCGGATCTCCGTGCCCAACGCGAGCTCTCCCCACGACGAACGCGCGGTTCTCCACGCCTGACACGGGCCCTCCCCACCGCCAATGCCCGCCCTCCCCGCGAACTAACCCCAGCTTCCCCCTAACGACCGCGAGCCCTCCAACGACCTACGATTCCAACGGCTGATAAATGCACTCCGCCAACGTCGCGTGCTTCTTCCACCCCAACGTCTCGTACAACGCCCGCCCAGCATCGGTGGCCCCGAGAACGCCAAGCACCGCACCGTCCGAGACCGCACGATCGGCCAGCGTGCGCATCACGAAACCGCCCAGTCCGCGTCGCCGGTGGGTCTCCTCGGTCACCACCCGGTCGACGATCACCGCATCGCCGACCCTCGCCATCTGGCCCTTCGCCGCCTGCTCGCCCGACGCGTCCAGCACCCGGAGGAACGTGACGGCTCCGCTGATCTCCGCCGTCACGGTGTAGCCCTCCGGCGCGACCGGGTTCGTCGCCAGCAGATCCGTCGCCATCAGATGGCCGGTTTCCTGCCGGGCGACGATCCAGCCCTCCGGCATCCACGGCTCGAGAGTCTCGGGTTCGGCGGGCGTTTTCAGCCACGTCCGAGGTTCGCTGACCGCGCCCGCGGCTGCGCGGACCAGCGATTCCTCAGCCACCGGCAGGACGTGCCTGCCGACCTCCGCGGGATTGTCCGGGACCTCGACGAAAAGCCCCCATGGCTTCTCGACCGGCGGCGGTGTCTGCCGCGACAACGCCCATCCCGCTACCCACGTCCGCACCGTGTCTTCGATCATGAAACCAGGGTACGAACCACCACCGACAAAAATCCGGCAAAAGGTCAGACGCGCGTGAGTTCGCGTTCGTCGTCGCCGGGAGTGCCGAGCTCGCGGACCAGGCCCTCGCCCTCGACGTCGACGTTCGGCAGGATCCGGTCCAGCCACTTCGGCAGCCACCACGCGCCGCGCCCGAGCAGGGACATCACCGCGGGCACGATGGTCATCCGGATCACGAACGCGTCCACCAGCACCCCGAAGGCCAGCGCGAACCCGATCGACTGGATCAGCGTCGACTCGGCCAGCACGAACCCGGCGAACACCGAGATCATGATCAGCGCGGCCGCCACGACGACCCGCGCGCCGTGCCGGAACCCGGTCACCATCGCTTCCTGCGGTTCGGCCCCGTGCACGTGTTCCTCGCGCATCCGGGTCACCAGGAACACCTGGTAGTCCATGGCGAGTCCGAACAGGACGCCGATGAGCAGGATCGGCAGCATGCTCATGATCGGGCCGGTCGAGGCGACGCCGAGCAGGTCGGTGAGCCAGCCCCACTGGAACACCGCGACGACCGCGCCGAACGTCGCGACCACCGAGCCGAGGAACCCGAGCGTCGCCTTCAGCGGCACCACGACCGACCGGAACACCAGCATCAGCAACAGGAACGCCAGCCCGACGATCAGCGCGAGATAGGGCAGCATCGCGTCGGACAGCTTCTGCGAGACGTCGATGTTGGCCGCGGTCTGGCCGGTCACCGCGAGGCTGCCGCCGGTGTTTTCCTGCAGCGGCGCGGATTGCGCGCGGATCGCCGACACGAGGTCCTCGGTCTGCGTGCTGCTCGGGCCGCTCTTCGGGATCACGGTGAGCACGGCGGTGTCCCCAGCGGGATTGACCTTCGGCGGCGTCACCGCGGCGACGTCCGGCAGCTTGCCGATGTCCGCGGCGGCCTGCTTCAGCGCCTCGGGATTGTGGTTCGGGCCGGTGTCGACGACGACCAGCAGCGGTCCGTTCGCGCCCTCGCCGAAGCCCTTGCTGACCAGGTCGTACGCCTTGCGCTGCGTGGTGTCCGGCGCGGCAGTCGAGTCGTTGGGCAGGCCGAGCTGCATGCTCAGCGCGGGAATCGCGACGACCGCCAGACCCACCAGAGCAGCCAGCAGGACCGGAACCCGGTGCCGCGCAACGAAACGCGCCCAGCGTTCGCCGTGCGTCGGGCCCTCGGTGCGACGGCGTACGCGGATCTTGTTGCTACCGACGCGAGCGCCAGCGAAACCGAGCACGGCGGGCAGCAGCGTCAGCGCGATCAGCACGGCCACCACGACAGTCGCCGCAGCGGCAACGCCCATCTGGCCCAGGAACGGAATGCCCACGACAGTGAGCCCGGCGAGCGCGATGATCACGGTGAGCCCGGCGAACACCACGGCAGAACCCGCGGTGCCGACAGCCCGACCGGCGGCTTCCTCAGGTTCGCGGCCTTCGGCTAGCTCGTGCCGGTAACGGGAGACGATGAAGAGCGCGTAGTCGATGCCGACCGCGAGCCCGATCATCAACGCCAGCACCGGAGTATTGGAGTTCAGCTCCATCGAACCCGACGCCAGCATGATGCCCGCCATCCCGACGCTGACCCCGATCAACGCGGTCAGCAACGGAATCCCGGCGGCCAGCAGCGAACCGAAAGTGATGATCAGGACGACCGCCGCGACCGCGACGCCGAGCCCTTCGGTGGCTCCGGTCGCCGGGATGCCCTGCACCGCGTCGCCGCCGTACTCGACCTGATATCCCAGCTGCTTCGCGTGATCGCCGGTCGCGAGCAGCGCCTGACGGTCGCTGTCGCTGAGCTCGAAACCCTTGACCTGGTAGCTCACCTGCGCGAGCGCGACCCGGCCGTCCGGAGAAACCGACTTGGCCTGGAACGGGTCGACGACCCCGGCCACCTTCGGCGCGGACTTCAGCTTGCCGACCACGCCCTCGACGGCTGCCTGGCCCGCCGGGTCGGTGATCTTCTGCCCGTCCGGCGCGGCGATCGCGACGCGCGCGGTGCCGCCGCCCGCCGCGGCCTGCGGGAAGTGCTCGGCCAGCCGGTCGATCGCCTGCTGCGATTCGGTGCCGGGAATGGTCACCGAATCCGACAGCTTGCCCGACAGCGTGAGCGCGCCCGCGCCCAACGCCATGAGGACAAGCGCCCAGACCGCCGCCACGAGGGCCCGGCGGCGGAACGACAGCCTGCCGAGCCGGTACAGGAAGGGTGCCACGAGTCGTCTCCGTTTCGCGCCCGAAGAAGCGGGCTCTCCGCACTGGAATCGCCCTTTCGAAGCTAGCCGTTCGGCAAGGAGCTGCCAAGCCGATCGGCTAGGATGTGACTAGCCGCACGGCAAGTGTCGGGCTAGTCGCTCGGCTAGTATCATGATGTGCTGCGGAGCAGCGCACTCCGCTTGAGGAGGAGGGCGCGATGACGACCGTCGAACCGGTCGCGGACACCCGCACCAGGCTGCTCGCCACTGCGCTGCGGCTGTTCGCCGAGCACGGCGTGGAGGGCACGTCGCTGCAGATGATCGCCGACGAGCTGGGCGTCACGAAGGCCGCGGTGTACTACCACTTCAAGACGAAGTCGGAGATCACCGAGGCGGTCGCGGAGCCGGGCATCCGGGAGCTGGACCAGCTGGTCGTCGAGGCCGCGAAGCATCCTCGGCACGGCGCGCGGGTGGACCATCTGCTGGACGGTTTCGTCGATCTCGTGGTGCGGCACCGGGTGCTGGTCGCGCTGTTCTCCAGCGACCCGGGCATCGACGCGGCGCTCGCGAAATCGGCGCACGGCGTCGAAGGGTTCAAACAGGCGCTGATCTCGATCGTGGCCGGCGGGCCGGAGCTGGACGTGACCGCTCGCGTGACGGCGATCGTGGCGTTCACCGGCATCGCGATGGCGGGCGGAGCTCCCGACCTGGCCGAGGTGGACGACGAAACCCTGCGCCGGGAATTGGTGCGGGTGGGCAGGCGGCTGCTGGGCAGGCCGCGCCGCCGGGTCTGCTGAGCATTTCTCGAATTCTGAGAAGTCTGTTGCACTATTTGGGAACCTGCTCCTAATCTCGAAGCATGCCTTCGGAAAGCAGCTACGGGCAGGGGCACGCGGAAAGCGTCGTACGCTCACAACATTGGCGCACCGTCGACAATTCGGCGGCCTACCTCGCGCCGGAGCTGCTTCCCGGGCGGAGCGTGTTGGACGTCGGCTGCGGTCCTGGGACGATCACGGTGGACATCGCCCGCCGAGTTGCCCCTGGCGAGGTGCTCGGCATCGATTTGTCGGAAGCCGTTCTCGAGCAGGCACGAGCGCACGCGGAACGCGAGGGCGTGTCCAATGTCCGGTTCGAGCGCGCCGACATCACGACGGCCCCGGAACTCGGCCGATTCGACGTCGTGCACGCCCACCAGGTGCTGCTGCACCTGACCGAACCGGTGGAAGCGCTGCGGCACATGCTGGCGCTGGCCAAGCCCGGCGGTGTCGTCGCCGCCCGCGACACCGACTACGCCGCCGCGTTCTGGTGGCCCGCGGACTCGCGACTGGACCGCTGGCTGGAGGTCTACCGCGCGGTCGCGCACGGCAACGGTTCCGAGCCCGACGCCGGACGGCGATTGATGGCCTGGGCACACGCCGCGGGCGCTCGCGACGTCAAGCCGAGTGCCTCCATCTGGTGCCATTCCACGCCGGAGGAACGAGCGTGGTGGGGCGGCATGTGGGCGGACCGGATCCTGGACTCCAAGATCGCCGAGCAGGCTGTCGCGGGCGGGTACGCGGCCGCCGAAGACCTCCGCGAGATCTCCGAAGCGTGGCGGGCGTGGGCGGCGGATCCGGACGGCTGGTTCTCGATTCCGCACGGGGAAATCCTGTGCCGCGTCACCGAAACCGGCTGAAGCGGCGGAAATGTTCGTGGGGCTCTCGTAAAAGTACGTGAGGGGAACCCTGAGGGAATCAGATTCCCTCAGGGTTCCCCTCAATTACCCTCGCTGGGGCGGATTACGGCAGCCGGGAGTCCTTCAGCGCTTCGGCCGCGCGCAGTTCCTCGGTGCTCAACTGATCCGCGGAAACCCGGACGACGGAGCGGAAACGGCGGCACACCGGGCAGCGCTGCAACCGACGGTCGCCGAGCCGGATCGCCTTGAACGACACGAGCGGGAGCCAGATCGTGGAGAAATAGTGGCCCTGGCTGCACCGGACGATCGTGTACTCCGGCATGGCCACCTCCTCCGTCGCGACGGACTCAGTATGCGCTACTCAGCCAGAAACTCCGCCGGAACCGCCGAAGTAAGCCACACCCCGTTGTCGCTCACCTGAAACGCGTGCCCGCGCGCGGCCATCTCCCCGGCCGCGACCGTCAGCACCACCGGTTTCCCGTGCCGCGACCCGACTTTCCACGCCGTTTCGCGCGTCGCCGACAAATGCACCGCGTGCCGTTTCATCGGGCGCAGACCCTCCGCCCAGATCGACGGCAGGAATCGCGTCGCCGTGCCGTGGAAGAGGATTTCCGGTGGCACGGCGTCGGACAGCGCCAGATCCACGCTGACGCTGTGCCCCTGGCTCGCACGGATCAACGTCCCCGTCTCGTCGAAGGCGAACCGCTGTTTCGCGCAGTTCGCGACGACCTCGTCCAGCTCGGCGCGGCTCACCGGGAACTGGTGCCGGGCCAGTGCCGCCAGCAGCTCGGCGACCGGGACCCAGCCGCCGGGGGAGAGGGTGAGGCCGAGTCCACCGGGATCGTGGCGCAGGTGCCGGGACAGTCGTTTCGATACCCGGGTTCGATATTTCTCGTTCATTGCAACCCGAAGTAACCCACACTGACGCCCTGGCGCGCAACGGAATTCAGATGCCGCCCTCCATGACCGGGCGCAGTTTGCTGGCGCCGGGGCCGAAGCGGGCGAGTTCGTCGTCCGCGTTGTACAGGCCGCAGCTGCGCAGCGACAGGCAACCGCAGCCGACGCATCCGGTCAGCCGGTCGCGCAGCCGCTGCAGCGCGTCGATCCGGGCGTCGAGTTCGGTCTGCCATTCGCGCGACAGCCGCGCCCAGTCCGCCTTCGTGGGCGCGTGGTCCGCGGGGAGCGTCTCCAGCGCCGCGCTGATGTCCTCCAGCGACAGCCCGACCCGCTGCGCGGCGCGGATGAACGCGATCCGCCGCAGCACCGAGCGCGCGTAGCGGCGCTGGTTGCCCGCCGAGCGCTCGGACGTGATCAGACCGCGCTCCTCGTAGAACCGCAGCGCCGTGTGCGGGACTCCGCTGCGTTCCGCGACCTGCCCGATGCTCAGCTTGTCCGCCAACCTCGTCATTGCTTCAGGTTAGCGCTTGACCTTCAGTTTGGTCGAGGTTGCATGGTCGAGGACATGACCACGACGACGCACGAGCCGGGCTACGCGGACCTGCCCCGGCTGATCTCGCTGATGACCGGCGACGACAAACACCACGCGGCCGCGGAGTCCACAGTGGACGTCCTGTGGGTGCTGTTCGACCGCGTCCTCCGCCTCGGCCCGGAGACCGCCCGCCAGCCCGGGCGCGACCGGTTCCTGCTGTCCAAGGGGCACGGGCCGATGGCGTACTACGCGGTGCTCGTCGCGAAAGGCTGGCTGGACGAGGACGAACTCGCCGACTGGAGTTCGGCGCGTTCGCGGCTCGGCCATCATCCCGACCGCATGCGCGCGCCCGGCGTCGAAATCTCCAGCGGTTCGCTCGGGCACGGCCTGCCGATCGCCATCGGCACCGCGCTCGGCCTGCGCGCCCGCCGGTTCAGCTCGCGCATCGTCACGCTGATCGGCGACGCCGAACTCGACGAGGGTTCCAACCACGAGGCGATCGTCGTCGCCGCGCGGCTCGGGCTCGACAAGCTGACCACCGTGGTCATCGACAACCAGTCCTCGTCCCACGGCTGGCCAGGCGGCATCGCACGCCGCTTCGAAACGGAAGGCTGGGCCGTGCGAACGGTGTCCGGTCGCGACCACGAAGCGCTGTACGACGCGTTCACCACCCCTCATCCCGGACGGCCGCTCGCGGTCGTCGCCGTCGTGGAACCGAAAGGCGCGCACTGATGCCGAACATGCGGGAAACCTTCCTGTCCACCGCGGAAGAAATCATCACCACCGACCCGGACGTGGCGGTCGTCCTCGCCGACATCTCGGCCGCGTCGCTCGCCGAGGCCGCGCGACGGCATCCGGACCGGGTGATCAATGTCGGGATCCGCGAGCAGTTGCTCGTGAGCACCGGCGCCGGCCTCGCGCTCGCCGGGTTGCGGCCAATTGTCCATACATTCAACGCGTTCCTCGTGGAGCGCGCGTTCGAACAGATCAAATTGGATCTCAGCCACCAGGAACTCGGCGCGGTGCTGGTGTCGTACGGCGCTTCCTACGACATGCCGATGGAAGGCCGCACGCATCAGGCTCCCGGCGACGTCGCGCTGATCGATTCCCTGCCCGGCTGGTACGTGCACGTTCCCGGCCATCCCGAGGAAGCGCGGCGGCTGCTGCTCGATTCGGTGCCGGGGGACAGCCGGACGTACCTGCGCCTGTCCGCGCAGGAGAATTCCGTGCCGCATCTCGGCGTCGGCTTGCAGACGATCCGCACCGGCACGCGCGGCGTGGTGATCGCGGTCGGCCCGATGCTGGACCGGGTGCTGGAAGCGGCCGAGGGCATGGACGTGACGGTGCTCTACACCTCGACGGTGCGTCCGTTCGACGCCGAGGGACTGCGTGCCGCGGTGACCGACGTCGCCGATGTGGCGTTGGTGGAGCCGTATCTCAAGGGAACGTCCGCGCATTGCGTCGCCGACGCGCTGGCCGACCGGCCGCACCGGCTGCTGAACCTCGGCACCCGGCGGGACACCGAGGTGCGGATCTACGGCACGCTCGCCGACCACGATCTCGTGCACGGGCTCGACGCCGGTTCGATCGCGTTGTCCCTCAAGGAATTTTTCACCGGATAAAGCGGGATTCCGGCAGCGGGCAACCGCTCGCGGTCACCAGCCGCCGTCGGCGCGCCGCACGGGGTTCGCCGTGCGCGCGGTCGACCGGCGCGCCAGGTCGATCTCCGCACGGGTCTTCTGCGGCGGGATCGTCAGCTCCCTGAACTGCGGGAACGGCACGCTGTCGATGTCTTCGCGCCATGCTTGGAACATCCGGCACAGCAGATCGGACTCGGACATTTCGTCCTCTTTCCGGGTCCGGGGGCGCCGGCGGCGCCCACGCATAGCCTGATGGGTACCCGATCGGGGAGAGAACGAAACGGCTTCGGAACGAAATTCTCCGGGGGACTACGCTCGGAGGCGTGTCTCGTGTGGTGATCCTCGATTACGGTTCCGGAAACCTCCGCTCCGCCGAGCGCGCCGTCGAGCGCGCGGGCGCCGAGGTGGAGGTCACCGCGGACCCGCACGCCGCGCTCGAAGCCGACGGCCTCGTGGTGCCCGGCGTCGGCGCGTTCTCCGCGTGCATGAGCGGGCTGCTGGGCGTGCACGGGCACCGGATCATCGGCAAACGGCTGGCGGGCGGACGTCCGGTGCTGGGCATCTGCGTCGGCATGCAGATCTTGTTCTCGCGCGGCGTCGAGCACGGCGAGGAGACCGAGGGCACCGGCGAATGGCCGGGCACGGTCGAGCGCCTGCACGCCGACGTGCTCCCGCACATGGGCTGGAACACCGTCCGCGCGCCCGCCGATTCGCAGTTGTTCGCCGGGATCGACCCGGAGGAACGGTTCTATTTCGTGCACTCCTACGCCGCGCGGAAGTGGGAGCTGGACTCCGGCCTCGCCGGCCAGCAGCCGAAGGTGACCTGGGCGAACCACGGCGAGGATTTCGTCGCCGCGGTGGAGAACGGCCCGCTGTGGGCGACCCAGTTCCACCCGGAGAAGTCCGGCGACGCGGGGGCGCAGCTGCTGCGCAACTGGCTGGGCACGCTGGCGTAAGCGGGCAAGAACTCTGCTGCGGCAGGAGGATGTGCCGCTGCTCACGTTGTCGGCGCCTCATCCCCCGCCGTACCGCCTAGCTCGCCGGCGCCGTCGGGGCGAGCGGATATCCCCCGGACGGTGCGCCCGACCCCGCCGCATAGTCTGTGCGCGTGACTTTCACGCTCCTTCCCGCAGTTGATGTTGCCGACGGCCAGGCGGTCCGACTCGTCCAGGGCGAGGCGGGCACCGAAACTTCCTACGGCAGCCCGCTCGAAGCGGCCCTGCAGTGGCAGCGCGACGGTGCCGAGTGGATCCATCTGGTGGACCTCGACGCGGCGTTCGGCAAGGGCAGCAACCGCGAGCTGCTCGCCGACGTCGTCAAGCGGCTCGACGTGCAGGTGGAGCTCTCCGGCGGCATCCGCGACGACGCGTCGCTCGAGGCGGCGCTCGCCACCGGCGCGCGCCGGGTCAACCTCGGCACCGCGGCGCTCGAGGACCCGGACTGGACGGCGAAGGTCGTCTCCGAATACGGCGACCGCGTCGCGATCGGGCTCGACGTGCGGATCACCGAGGCCGGGCACCGGCTGTCCGCGCGCGGCTGGACGTCCGACGGCGGCGACCTCTGGGAGGTCCTGGAGCGGCTCGACCGCGACGGGGCCAGCCGGTACGTCGTCACCGACGTGAGCAAGGACGGCACGCTGCGGGGCCCGAACCTGGAGCTGCTGCGCGAGGTCACCGCCCGCACCGACGCGCCGGTCATCGCCTCCGGCGGAGTGTCCAGTGTGGACGATCTGCGCGCGCTGGCCGGGCTGGCGTCCGACGGTGTCGAAGGCTCCATCGTCGGGAAGGCGCTGTACGCGGGCGCTTTCACCCTGCCGGAGGCTCTCGCCGCCGTTCGCTGACGGCGGGAGTTGGTGCCGGGCAACGGAAATCACGCTGCCCGGTCGAGCGCGAGCTGTCCGGCAGGCTGCATCCGGCCTTCCTTCCGGAGCAGCTCGGCTCGGGCGAGATTTCGTGCTGACCAAGGGCTTTTCGGCCGTCGCGGCGTGTACCGCTGGGTGTAGGTGGACCCGTCGCGGCGGCGGGTCAGGCCGTCGATCCAGCCGTAGCAGAGCGCTTCTTGCAGCGCCTGCTCGTAGGTGAGGCCGGGCGTGCCCTTCTTCGCCAGCACCACCCAGACCTCGGCGGCCGAATCATGGTGCTCGGCCAGCCAGTCCCGCCACGACGCGGCGTCGCTGAAGATCATCATGCCCGCACCAGCGTTTCCCGGACCGACACGTAGTGCGGGTTGTACATCAGGCCGAGGACGTTGCCCCACGGGTCGATCACCGACGCGGTGATGAACCCGGTGCCGCGGTCGCGCGGGGCGTCGTGGACCTTCGCGCCCATCGCGACGACGCGCTCCAGCGTCGCCGGGACGTCCTCGACGTGCCAGAAGACGACCGCGCCCGCGGGCTGCCCGACAGTGGCGAGGTCGGCGGTCCGGGAGAGTTCGCTGGTGGCGTACGAGCTGTGCACGATGCCGAATTCGTGCTGGTAATCGCCGATGCGCCACTCCATGTACGCGGGGGTGTCCATGTACGGCGCGACGCCAAGAAGGTCGGTGTACCAGCGCTTCGCCGCCTCGAAGTCGGGGGAGTAGAAGGTGACGGTGCTGAGTCCTCGAAGCATGTCGGGTTCCTTGTCTGCTCGGTTGTGGGACTAGCTTCTCCTCCAAAGTGCTCATCTTCTGAGCACTTTTAGGGAGAGAATCAAAAACATGCGCGCTGACCGTCTTGTCGCTGCCGTCCTGCTGCTTCAGGCCCGCGGCCGGGTGACCGCTGCCGAGCTGGCGGAGGACCTGGAGATCTCCGTGGCGACCGCCCGCCGCGACCTGGAAGCGTTGTCGGCGGCCGGGATCCCGGTCTACCCGCAGCCCGGACGCGGCGGCGGATGGTCGCTCGTCGGCGGAGCGCGCACCGATCTCAGCGGGCTGACCGCGGCCGAGTCGCAGGCGTTGTTCCTGATGCTGGGCCCGGCGGCGTCCGGCGGTCCGGAATTGTCGTCCGCGTTGCGTAAGCTGGTCCGTGCGCTGCCCGCCACGTTCCGAGCCGATGCCGAAGCCGCCGCGCGAGCCGTCGTGTCCGATCCGGCGGGGTGGGGCGAGCGGGATCGCGAGCCGCCCGCGCTCGTCCAGTCGCTGCAGCAGGCGGTGGTGCAACGGCGCAAGGTGCGGTTCGACTACAGCGGCAAAGGGCGGTTAGTCGATCCGTACGGCCTCGCCGACAAGGACGGGGTTTGGTACCTCATCGCCGGAACCGTTGCGGGACAACGAACTTTCCGCGTCGACCGGATCTCGGCGGCGGAAACCACGGACCTGCCCTCGCAGCTGCCGGACGACTTCGATCTCCGGGAACAGTGGGCTCAGGTCGTGGAGGAGATGGAGCAGCGGCGCTCCCTCGTGTCCGCGACGGTGCTGATCGACGCGCGGTACCTGTCCGTGCTGCGATCGCATTTCGGGCGGCATTGCGAGGTGATCGGGGAGCAGGACGGCCGGGTTGAGGTGACGGTGGCGGCGCACTGGGCGCGCTCTATCGCAGAGCAGCTGGCGGGCTGGGGAGACATGGTCGAGGTGGTGGAACCGGAGTCGGTCCGTGCCGAACTCGCCCGCATCGGACGGGAGCTGTCAGCCCGATACGGCAGCTGAACGATTACCCGCGAGGTAATCGACTCCATGCACCGGGGTGGACAGGATTGGTTGGCAGGCAACGAAATCGACCCGAGGAGCCGGACATGACCGCCTACGCCATCGCCCACCTGCGCCAGCCCGGAACCGTGGACGCCGAGGTCTACGAATACATGGAGCTGATCCAGGCGACGCTCGACCCGTTCGAGGGCCGGTTTCTGGTCCACGGTGGACAGACCCGAGTGCTGGAAGGCGCCTGGCCGGGCGCGACCGTCGTGCTCGAATTCCCGGATTTCGCCGCTGCCGAGGAGTGGTACGCATCGGCGGACTACCGCAAGATCCTCCACCTGCGCACCGACCACCTGGTGGGCGACGTGATCCTGGTCGAAGGCTGCGGCCCGGACCACGACTCGGCCGCCATGGGCGCCCGGCTCCGCGAGGCGGCCCTTTGACTTACTCGGCGAGTTTGATCGCGATCCCGATCGTGCGTTCGGGCCCGCCGCGGAGGCGGCTGAAGAACATGGTCACGCGTCCGACGATGCCGTAGTCGCGGGCGATGACGCCGCGGATGCGGTCGCTGTCGGCGGCGTCGAGGAGCCGGGCGGTCCCGTTCACTTCGGCGCCGTGCACTCGGCGGCCGCGGACGTCGCAGGCCTGCAGCCGAACCTCGCTGTTGTTGCGGATCCGTTTGACCTTGCCCGCAGTGCGTTCGGAGAACAACACCAGCTCGTCACCGTCGCGGGAAGCCCACACCGGGGTCGGCACCGCGCGGCCGTCGCGGCGGAAAGTGGTCAGCACGACGTACTTCTCGGCGCCGAGACGCTCCAGTTCGGACATAGCTCCACGGTAGACGGCGTCACAGTCCTTGGCAGCGGTCGACCGGCTGCTGCCCGCCGGGCGTCGTCGGCACGGCGACCGATGTGCCGTGGTCGGCGACCTTGTGCATCACCACGTGGGTCGCCTCCACGTAGCCCCAGGTGAACAGGACGACCAGAGCCGCAGAAATGCCGAGAGCCGCCTTTCGCACGCCAAGGCGTCCGAGGAGCGCCGAGATTCCGGCTCCGGCGAGCAGGAACAGCACGAGCGAACTGACCTGCCACAGCGTCACGCCCAAGCCCGACCACGGCACGAGATTCCGCAACCGGCAGGTCAGCTGCTCGCCCGCGGTCAGCTGGGCGAGGTAGTTGGCACCAACGCACCAGGCCACCAGAACGGCGATGATCGCGGCGCCGATCCCGACCGCGGTCGCTATCCGCGCGAACGCGCTCCGAGACTCCCCCAAGTCGGACATAGCCTCACGGTAGCGGTCAGCGGGTGCCGAGCCAGGCGTAATCCGGTGCCGAATCGAGCACGATCCCGTCCGCCACCGCGACGAGCTGTTCGCGCGGCAACCGGCCGGAAGCGGTCAGCCACCGTCCGGATGACAGCCGCACGGTGACCTGCGCGTCGGCCGGTCCGGAGGCGGGCACGTAAGCCCCGGACAGGCCGCGCACCCGCACCGGCCCGGATCCGCCGAGCGCGGGGGAGCCGCCGCCGATCGTCACGCGCACCTTGCCTGCCGGACCGCTGGCGTCGAGCACGGTTGTAGCGTTGTCCGAGTCGCTGCCGCGCACCGTCGTGGCTTCTTCGCGCATTCCCGCGGGCAGCGGTCCGAACCGCGCCTCGCCGCGGACCAGCACGGGTTCCTGGGTTACCGAATCGGCCACTTGCTCAGCCACCGTGCGCGCGTCCGGGACGCCTTCGACCTTGGCGGTCAGCACGTGCCGGTCGTCCGGCATCCAGGTCAGCGTGGCGATCGTGTCGTTCGGGCCGGTCACCATGGCGACCCGTCCGTGCACCACGACCTGGTCCTTCAACGCCGAGATGCGCAGCGCGGTCTGCGCCCATTCCGGATCGGCCGTGGAGTGCGCCGCGACCTCGACCCGGCTCGCTCCGGACTGCCACTGCCGCACCTGGGCGGTGTTCCCGGGCCCGCCCGAGCGGTACTGCTCGGTGAAGCCGTCCGGCAGCCAGCCCGGCGTGTACGCGAGCACCGGGCGTCCAGCGGCGGGCGTGAGTTGTGCGGGCGCGTCGGTGACCGTGTTGACCACCAACGGCACCCCGGCTGCGACCGCGATCACCGCGGCGGCCGCGGCGGCGAGCGCGAGGCGAGGACGGCGCCGGTGCTGGCGTTGCCGGGCCTGCGCGAGCGCGTTGAGGACCTCATTGCCGTCCGGTGCCTGCTCCGCGAGCCGTTCGAGGCTGTCGCGCACCAGCGTCTCGGTCTCGTTCGACGGGGTCATTCTCCTGCTCCGGTGGTGAGGACGGGCGGCAACGAGGGCATTCCGGCGCGCAACGTCGCCAGCGCGCGCGAGATTTGGCTGCGCACGGTCGAGACGCCGCAGCGGAGGAAGTCCGCGATTTCGGCGTCGGTGTAGTTCTCGTAGTAGCGGAGCACGACCGCGGCGCGCTGTTTCCGCGGCAGCGTGGCCAGCAAGGCGAGCATTTCGTCGCGTTCGTCGTAGGCGGTGCTGGGATCGGCGGTCGGCGGCCCCAGCGAATCGAGCACCGAATGGTTCGACGGGACCACGCGGCGGGCGGCGCGGCGGCGCCACGAGAGGTACTCGTTGGTGATCATCCGGCGGACGTAGGTGGGCGGCGAATCGATCTTCGACCAGCGCTGCTGGGCGCGCAGGAGCACGTCCTGCACGATGTCCTGCGCCAGATGCGGGTCGTCGGCGAGGACGGTCGCGTAGCGCAGCAGCCCGTCGAGGCGTTCCGCCACGAAATCGTCGAAACCGGTGGTCACGATCATGAGACGCGCGAGGGTGCGGTTTTGATGCATCGGATCCGAAAATTGGTGACGAAGCCGTCGCGGCGGGCTTGACCGAGCGGCCGACTAGGCTGGAGCGCATGGCTGTGGCGGTTCGGGTGATTCCCTGTCTCGACGTCGACGCGGGCCGGGTCGTGAAGGGCGTCAACTTCGCCGACCTGCGCGACGCGGGCGACCCGGTGGAGCTCGCGCGCCGGTACGACGCCGAAGGCGCGGACGAGCTGACCTTCCTCGACGTCACCGCGTCCTCCGGCGACCGCGAAACCACCTTCGACGTGGTCCGCCGCACCGCCGAGCAGGTCTTCATCCCGCTCACCGTCGGCGGCGGCGTGCGCTCCGCCGACGACGTCAACCGGCTCCTGCGCACCGGCGCGGACAAGGTCAGCATCAACACGGCCGCGATCGCGCGCCCGGAGCTGCTGCGCGAGGCGTCGCGCCGGTTCGGGGCACAGTGCGTCGTGCTGTCCGTCGACGCGCGGCGCGTGCCGGAAGGCAGCGAACCGACAGCGTCCGGCTTCGAGGTCACCACGCACGGCGGTCGCCGAGGCACCGGAATCGACGCGGTGGAGTGGGCCGCGCGCGGCGAGGAACTCGGCGTGGGCGAAATCCTGCTCAACTCGATGGACGCGGACGGCACCAAAACCGGCTTCGACCTCGAACTGATCGACCTGGTCCGCAAAGCGGTGCGGGTCCCGGTGATCGCCAGCGGCGGCGCGGGCGCGACCGAACATTTCCTGCCCGCCGTGGAAGCCGGCGCCGACGCGGTGCTGGCGGCGAGCGTATTCCACTTCGGACAGTTGACGATCGGCGACGTGAAGGGCGCGCTGCGCACCGGCGGGGTGGTCGTGCGATGAGCCTTTCCCCGGAACTTTCCGCCCGTCTGAAGTGGAACGCGGACGGCCTGATCGCCGCGGTCGTAGTGGACCACGCGACGTCGGACGTGCTGATGATGGCGTGGATGAACGACGACGCGCTCGACTCCACGCTCACCACGCGCCGCGGGACGTACTGGTCGCGCAGCCGGCAGGAACTGTGGGTGAAGGGCGAGACCTCGGGCCACGTCCAGCACGTGCGAGAGGTCCGCGTCGACTGCGACGGCGACACGGTGCTGCTGCGGGTGGACCAGACCGGCCCGGCCTGCCACACCGGGACGCACACCTGTTTCGACACTGAGGAACGGTTGCTGCTCGCCGACGAGAGCGCGTGATGACCGTCGTCGCGAACGTGCTGATCGGGCTCGTCGCCCTGATCCACCTGTACATCGTCGTGCTGGAGATGGCCCTGTGGACCACGCCGCGGGCGCGCGCGGCGTTCGGAACCACTGAGGAATTCGCCCGGGAGAGCAAGACGCTGGCGGCGAACCAGGGGCTGTACAATGGGTTCCTCGCCGCCGCCCTGATCTGGGGCCTGATCGCGGCCGACCCGGCGGGCTTCCAGTTGAAGCTGTACGGGCTGGCGTGCGTGATCGTGGCCGGTCTATACGGCGCCGCGACGTCGTCGAAGCGGATCCTGCTGGTGCAGGTGCTGCCCGGCGGGCTCGCGCTGGTCTTCCTGCTGTTGTCGCGCTAGTCGATGTCGCCGGTCAGGTAGCGCTGCAAAGTCGGCGCCACCGCGGTGATCAGCGTGTCCACGTCCGCCTCCACCATCGGCGGGAACCGGGCCACGTACCGGATCAGCCCCATCCCCACCATCTGCGAAGCGCACAACGACACCCGCAACTCCCGCCGGTCGACGCTGAGTTCGGTCAGCAGTCCGGTGAAAAACTGCGAGAAGAACTCGCGCAGCACGGTGCTCGCCGCGTCGTGGCTGGCGATGCTGCGGATCAGCGCCTGGAACGTGCCGCCGCCGACGCCGTCCCAGCGGGTCAGGAACGTGTGCACGATCCGGGAGCCCAGTTCGTCGACCGGGCCGTCGCGCAGGATCGCGATGAGTTCCGCCGGTTCGAACGGCAGTTTCAGCACCGCCTGCGCGAACAGGCCCTCCTTGCCGCCGAACCAGTGGTTGACCATGGCCGCGTCGACTCCGGCGCGGGCGGCGATCGAGCGGACCGTCGCGCGTTCGTAGCCGTTCTCGGCGAACACCGTGCGGGCGGCTTCCAGCAGGACCGCGCGGGTGTCCTGACCAGCGGGGCGGCGGCCGCGGCGGCGCGCGGTAGTGTCTTCGGTGTTCACCGGTCCATCTTGACCGGTCGCCGCCCCGAATTCAACAGTCATTGAATTGAGAGCCCGCCGACCGGCGGACGCGGCCGTAGCGGCACAATGAGACGCATGGTCAGCTCAGCAGCCACGTCCACGGCCGGGCCCGGCCCGGTCAGCCCGTCCCGCGCCGAGTTCCGCGCGCTGGCCGAGAGCCGCCGCGTGATCCCCGTGGTGCGCCGGGTGCTCGCCGACGGCGAGACCCCGCTGGGGATTTACCGCAAGCTCGCCGCCGACCGGCCCGGCACGTTCCTCTTCGAATCGGCCGAGAACGGGAAGTCGTGGTCGCGCTGGTCGTTCGTCGGCGTGCGCAGCCCGGCCGCGCTGACCGTCCGAGACGGCAAGGCGGTCTGGACCGGCACCCCGCCGGACAACCTGCCCGCCGAGGGCGACCCGTTGCAGGTGCTGCGCGCGACCGTCGAGGCGCTGCACACCGAACCGCTGCCCGGCCTGCCCCCGCTGACCGGCGGAATGGTCGGCTACCTCGGCTACGATTCCGTGCGATGGCTGGAAAAGCTGCCCGAGCTGGCCGAACGGGACCTCGACATCCCCGAGCTGACCATGCTGCTCGCCACCGACCTCGCCGCGTTCGACCACCACGAGGGCACCGTCACGCTGATCGCCAACGCGGTCAACTGGGACGACTCGGCCGAGCGCGTGGACGCCGCGTACGACGACGCGCTGGCCCGGCTGTCCGCGATGACCGAGCAGCTGCGGGTCCCCGCGCCGCCGACGGTCGCGACGTTCGACCGCCCGGTGCCGGAGTTCCGCCGCCACCGCGCCAAAGAAGACTTCCACGCGGCCGTCGACAAAGCGGTCGAGGCGATCAAGGCCGGCGAAGCGTTCCAGGTCGTGCCGTCGCAACGGTTCGAGATCGAGACCGGGGCCGACGCGCTCGACGTGTACCGCGTGCTCCGCACTTCCAACCCGAGCCCGTACATGTACCTGCTGCGGCTGGAGGGCTTCGACATCGTCGGCTCCAGCCCGGAATCGCTGGTGACCGTCCGCGACGGCCGCGCCACCACGCATCCCATCGCGGGCACCCGCTGGCGGGGCGCGGACCCGGAGGAGGACGCGCAGCTCGCCAAGGACCTGCTCGCGGACGAGAAGGAACGCGCCGAGCACCTGATGCTCGTCGACCTCGGCCGCAACGACCTCGGCAAGGTCTGCAAACCGGGCACCGTGCACGTGGTCGACTTCTTCCAGATCGAGCGCTACAGCCACGTCATGCACATCGTCTCCACGGTGACCGGCGAGCTGAAGGACGACGCCACGGCGTTCGACGCGGTCACCGCCTGCTTCCCGGCGGGCACGCTGTCCGGCGCGCCGAAGGTGCGGGCGATGCAGCTGATCGAGGAGCTGGAACCGGTGCGCCGGGCGCTGTACGGCGGCGTGGTCGGCTACCTGGATTTCGCGGGCGACGCGGACACGGCGATCGCCATCCGCACCGCGCTGATGCTCGACGGGACCGCTTACGTCCAGGCGGGCGGCGGCGTGGTCGCGGATTCGGTCCCGGACTACGAGGACACCGAATCGCTCAACAAGGCCCGCACCGTGCTGTCCGCGATCGCCGCGGCGGGCACGATGATCCCGGCGGGCGAGCTGGATCCGGCCGAGGACGCGGCCGGTGTCTGAGCGGTCCGAGGAGGCGGAACCACGGCGCGGCGGCGCCGAGGCGCGAGAGGACGCGGTCCGTCCGGCGGATGTCGGTGAAAAATCGCCTGCCGCGGGGAAAACCGCTGCAGAGGAGCCCTCGGAGAGCGGGAAATCGCCGACGACACCCGAACCCGCCGCCGCCGCTTCGGCGCGCCGTCCACTGTGGACGATCATCCTCGCCCTCCTGCTCGGCGCACTGGCCCTCTGGGGGGCGTCCCGGATGGTGTGGTTCGCCGAATTCCGCGACGAGGGAGTGCGCGGCACCGTCCTGTACACCGAACCCGGCGAACAGCGCTCCACCGCGCTCGTGCCGCTCGCGATCCTCGCGCTCGCGGGCGTCGCCGGGGCCATCGCCACCGGCGGCTGGCTGCGCCGCGTGCTCGGGATCGTGCTGGTGCTCGCCGGTGCGGCGGGCGTCTGGAGCGGCGTCGACGGGATCCAGTTCGGCGGGTTCGCGCCCGGGCTGCCCGGCACGGAAATCGTGTTCGGCCACCTGATCGCGGCGCTGGGCGGAATTCTTGTCGCACTCGGCGGGTTGGCAGCGATCAAGTGGGCGGGAGCCGCGCGCAAGCTCGGGGCCCGTTACGCCGCACCGGGAGCCAAGGCGGCGCGGAAGGATCCGGACACCGAGCTGTGGGAGGCGCTGTCGGAGGGCGACGACCCGACCGACGGCGGGGATCCGCGGCGCTGAGCAACCCGGAACCGGCCGGTCATGGAGCGGGGGTTAGCATCGTTTCGGCGGGAAGGGGAAGGTTTTTGTGAGCGAGCTTGCGAGTGGACCCAGGAGTGCGGCAGCGGGTAGGGGCGTCCGATGAGCGTGCTCGAAGACATCGTCGCCGGCGTGCGCGAGGATCTCGCGCAGCGGGAATCCGCGCTGCCGTTCGACGAACTGAAGGCCAGGGCGGCCAAGGCCGCCCCGCCGCGTGACGTGATGGCGGCGCTGCGCGAATCCGGCATCGGCGTCATCGCCGAGGTGAAGCGGCGCAGCCCGTCCAAGGGCGAGCTGGCCACGATTCCCGACCCGGCCGCGCTGGCCCGCGACTACGAGGACGCCGGCGCGCGCGTGATCAGCGTGCTCACCGAGCAGCGCCGCTTCGGCGGATCGCTCGCCGACCTCGACGCGGTGCGCGCCGCGGTCGACATTCCCGTGCTGCGCAAGGACTTCGTCGTCAGCCCGTACCAGGTGCACGAGGCCCGGCTGCACGGCGCGGACATGGTGCTGCTGATCGTCGCCGCGCTGGAGCAGAACGCGCTCGCCGCGCTGCTCGACCGCGTCGAATCGCTCGGCATGACCGCGCTCGTGGAGATCCACAACGCCGAAGAGGCCGACCGCGCGCTCGAAGCGGGCGCGAAGGTCATCGGCGTCAACGCGCGCAACCTGCACACCCTCGAAGTGGACCGCGACGTGTTCTCCCGCCTCGCGCCCGGCCTGCCGATGGACGTGTTCAAGGTCGCCGAGTCCGGCGTCCGCGGCCCGGGCGACCTGATGTCGTACGCCGGCCACGGCGCGGACGCGGTGCTCGTCGGCGAGGGCCTGGTGGCCTCCGGCGACCCGAAGGGCGCGGTCGTCAAGCTCGTCACCGCCGGTTCGCACCCCGCCTGCCCGAGGCCCTCGCGGTGACCGAACGCGGCAAGCACGACCCGGACGAACGCGGCTACTACGGTCCGTACGGCGGCCGGTTCATGCCGGAAGCGCTGATCGGCGTGGTCGACGAGGTCGCGGCGGAGTACGAGAAGGCCCGCCACGACCCCGAGTTCACCCATGAGCTGAACCGGCTGCTCACCGAGTACGCGGGCCGTCCGTCGCTGCTCACCGAGGCCAAGCGCTTCGGCGAGCACGCCGGCGGCGCGCGGGTGTTCCTCAAGCGCGAGGACCTCAACCACACCGGTTCGCACAAGATCAACAACGTGCTGGGTCAGGCGCTGCTCACCGTCCGGATGGGCAAGAAGCGCGTCATCGCGGAGACCGGCGCGGGCCAGCACGGCGTCGCCACGGCCACCGCGTGCGCGCTGCTCGGCCTCGACTGCGTCGTGTACATGGGCGAGGTCGACACCGAGCGCCAGTCGCTGAACGTCGCGCGGATGAAGCTGCTCGGTGCCGAGGTCGTGCCGGTGAAAACCGGGTCGCGCACGCTGAAGGACGCGATCAACGAGGCCCTGCGCGACTGGGTCACCAACGCCGAGGACACGCACTATCTCTTCGGCACCGCCGCCGGCCCGTACCCGTTCCCGATGATGGTGCGCAACTTCCACCACGTCATCGGCGAAGAGGCGCGGGCGCAGATCCTGGAGAAGGCGGGCCGGCTGCCGGACGTCGTCGCGGCGTGCGTCGGCGGCGGGTCCAACGCCATCGGCATCTTCTCCGGCTTCTACGACGACCCGTCGGTGCGGCTGGTCGGGCTGGAGCCGGGCGGCGAGGGCATCGAGGGCAACCGGCACGGCGCGACGCTCACCAAGGGCACTCCCGGCAACCTGCACGGCGCGATGTCGTACCTGCTGCAGGACGAGGACGGCCAGACGGTCGAATCGCATTCGATCTCCGCCGGGCTCGACTACCCGGGCGTCGGCCCGGAACACGCGTGGCTCAAGGACTCCGGCCGCGCCGAGTACCGCCCGGTCACCGACGCGGCCGCGATGGACGCCTTCCGGCTGCTGTCGCGCACCGAGGGCATCATCCCGGCGATCGAATCGGCGCACGCGCTGGCCGGGGCCCTGGAACTGGGCCGCGAGCTGGGCCCGGACGGGCTGATCGTGGTCAACCTTTCCGGCCGGGGCGACAAGGACATGGACACCGCGGCCCAGTGGTTCGGGCTCGTGGACGGGGAGGACAAGTGAGCGGCCTCGACGAGCTGTTCGCGGCGACGCGGGCGGAACACCGGGCCGCGCTGGTCGGCTACCTGCCCGCCGGATTCCCGTCGGTGGACGGCTCGAAGGACCTGCTGGCCGCCACCATCGACGGCGGAGCGGACCTGGTCGAGGTCGGCGTCCCGTACTCCGACCCGGTCATGGACGGCCCCACCATCCAGGCGGCCGCCGAGGCGGCGCTGGCCAGCGGTTTCCGGCTGAAGCAGCTGTTCGAGGTTGTGGAATCGGTGTCGGCGCGCGGCGGTCGCGCGGTGGTGATGACGTACTGGAACCCGGTGCACCGCTACGGGGTCGACGCGTTCGCGCGCGACCTGGATTCGGCTGGTGGCCTGGGCCTGATCACGCCGGACCTGATCCCGGACGAGGCCGACGAGTGGATGGCCGCGTCCGCCGAGCACGGCTTGGACCGGATCTTCCTGGTCGCGCCGTCGTCGTCGGAGGAACGCCTGGCGAAGACCACGGCGGCCTCGTCGGGCTTCGTGTACGCGACCGCGGTGATGGGCGTGACCGGCGCCCGCGACGCGGTGGGTGTGCACGCGGAGGACCTGGTGCGGCGGACTCGGGAACACACGGAGCTGCCGATCGGGGTGGGCCTCGGGGTCCGTTCGCGGGAGCAGGCCGCGCAGGTAGCCGGGTTCGCGGACGCGGTGATCGTCGGATCCGCGCTGGTCACGGCCGCGGCGGACGGTCCGGACGGGGTGGCGAAGCTGGCTTCGGAGCTGGCGAAGGGCGTGCGCGAGGCGGTTACTCCGGCCTGATCTCGGGTCGAGCACCGGAAACTGTCGGTGGTCGTTCGTACTCTCTCGGTATGCAGACCAACGACATCAACCCGGGTAAGGCTCCGGGGTTGGCGGAAGTACTCGCCCTGCCGAACGAACAGCTCCTCGGCAACCGGATCGAAGGAGTCGACGGGACCCTGGTGATGGGTCCGGCTCCGACAGCGCTGCACCAGCAGTGGCTCCAGCGATTGCAGCTCGCAATGGTGCCAGCCTTGCCGAAAGGCACTGCACTGCTCCCCGGCGTCGCGGTTCGCTGCGGTGAAAGCCGGCTGCTGATCCCGGATTTCGTAATCGTCACCTGCCCCGACGTGGCCACGACCTGGTATCCGGCGTCCGAGGTGCTGCTCGTCGCCGAGATCGAATCGCCGTCCACCAGGGTGCAGGACCGGATCTTCAAGAAAGCCCTCTACGCCGAAGCGCTCATCCCGTACTACCTGCTCGTCGACCCGGAGCAGGAAGCCGCCACCGTCTACGCGCTTTCCGAAGGCGAGTACCTGCCGCACGCGAAGAGCGAGGGCGGGGTGCTCACGCTGGCCGAACCGTTCCCCGCGCAGCTGGATCTGCGCGCCTGAGCGGCCGGTTGTACGCATCGTGTACGCCGTCCGCGCACAGTGCGGCGCATGGCTTTCGACATCGGACAGGTTCCCCGGAGGACGTTCCTGCGCGGGGCGGCCGGCGTGAGCGCTGCCGCGGCGGCGGGGCTCGTGCTGCCCGGCCTCGCGCACGCCGCGGCGGCGCCGCGCATCTACAGCTGTGCGGAGTGGGGTGCGCGCCCGCCCGCGGATCCGCTCACCACGCTCGACCATCCGGCCAATCGCGTGCTCATCCACCACATCGACTGCCCTAACAGCACCGACTACTCGCTCGAGCACGCGTTCCAGGTCGCGCGCAACGACCAGGCCGACCACATCGACAACAACGGCTGGTCCGACACCGGCCAGCACTTCACGGTCTCCCGCGGCGGCTACCGGCTCGAAGGCCGCCACGGCAGCCTGGACGCGTTGCGCAGCGGCAAAAAGATCGTCCGCGCGGCGCATTGCCCCGGTCAGAACGACAACGCGATCGGCATCGAGAACGAGGGCACCCACATGCAGGTCGCCCCGCCGAAGGCGCAGTTCGATTCGCTGGTGGTGTTCGTGGCGTACGTGTGCCGCCAGTACGGCATCCCGGTCAAGGAAATCAAGGGACACCGCGACTTCTACAACACCGACTGCCCGGGCGACAAGCTGTACGCGATGCTGCCCGAATTGCAGTCTCGGGTGGCGGCCTTGCTTCGGTGAACCGGGTCAGTGCAGGAATCGCAGCACCTGGCACAGCTCCGCCGGTTCCAGCGACCCCAGCTCGGCCACTTCAGCACGGCGCACGTCCGCCAACGTCGTGGCCAGCTGGGGGCCGAACGCGTCCGGCAGCACATCGTCCGCCTCGAACGCGGCGATCGCCTCCGACAGCGATTGCGGCAGCCGCGCGACTCCAGCCGCCGCAGCGTCTTCGGGGGAGAGCGACCCCGGGTCCACGCTGACCGGTTCCGGCAAGCTCGCCGCAGCGTCGATGCCTGCTTGCCCGGCGAAAAGCAGTCCCGCCACCACCAGATACGGGTTCGCGGTGAGGTCGAAGCACTTCACCTCCAGGTTCGCCGCCGTGTCGCGCTGTCCGGTCGCGCCGCGGATCAGGCGTAGCGGTGCTTCGCGGTTTTCCAGCCCCCACGCGGTAAACACGCCTGCCCAATGGTGCGGTTCCAGCCGCAGATAGCTGACCACCGACGGCGCGCCGACCGCCAGCAGCGCGGGCAGCCGGCGGAAAATGCCCGCACCGAAGGATTCCGCGGTCTCCGTCAGCCCGAACGCTCCGGTTCCGTTCGCGCACAGATTCCGTTCGCCGTCCCAGAGGCTCAGGTGCACGTGTCCGCCATTGCCGACGCCGCCGGGCTCGAACTTCGGCGTGAACGACGCGCGCAGGCCGTGTGCGGCGGTCACTGTCCGCACGGTTTCCCTTGTCAGTACGGCTAAATCGGCCGCACGTACTGGATCTGCCGCAGTGATCGACAACTCGAACTGACCCGCCGCGTACTCCGGGTGAATCTGCTCCGCCTTCACGCCACATTTGTCCAAAGTGGACACAATCGCGCGGAGATACCCGTGGTTCGCGCTCAGCCGGGAGTAGCCGTAGGCCGGGCCGGGCAGCGGGATGCCGTCCGCGTCGGTCGTGATCCACTCCAGTTCGAAGGCCATCCGCGCGGACAGGCCGCGGTCGGCGAGCTGTGCCGCGGCGGCCGCGGCGAGGCCCCGGGTGTCCTGCGGATGCTGGTGCCCGTCCTGGTCGTACCGCCACGCCGGGGCCCACGCCCAGCCGGGCTGGGCGGCGAGGACGGTGAGCGCGTCGAGGTCGGGATGCAGCCGCAGGTCGCCGACTGGGCCGAGGGAATGCTCGCCGTCAGCGATGCTGTCCGTGCCGAGGAAGAAATCGAACGAGTTCGACGCGCCGACTCCCCACGCCGCGACCGTCGCCAGCCTCGCTACCGGAACCGCTTTGACCCGCGAAATCCCGGAGTTGTCCACGAAACTCAGCGCGACGAGCTCGACGCCCGCCTGCTCCATCCGACCGGCTGCCGCCGCGCCGAGTTCAGCGAGCCGGTCGCGGTCGAGCCCGGCGGAAGACGAGAAGGGGGACGACAAGGTTTGCTCCTTCAACGCTGGAGGGGAGGTGCGGCCGGTCGAGGTGAGGGGGTGCCTTGGCGGGCAGCCGGTCGCGGTCGAGTTGGCGGGAACGGGCGGGCGAGGGTTTCCGCGGTAGCTGCTCCTGGTCGAGCGTGGCGGGAAACGAGGCGCTCCTTCCGTGCCGCACGAGAGAGTTCAGCCGGTCGGCGCTCGCTCTCCGCACCGCTCGGAAGGTTCACTGTGTACTCCTCGGGAAAGGAGCGCATCCGTGTCCGGAGACCGTCCCGAATTGCGGCGCACCCTGTCGGTCTGGCAGGCCGTCGGGCTGTCCGTCGCGCTCATGGCACCCAGCATGGCCGCGAACATCAATCCACAGCAAACAGCGACGGCCGCCGGACGCGCGGTTCCGCTGGCGTTCCTGCTCTCGGCCGCGGGGGTGCTGCTGGTCGCGTACGGTTTCGTCCAGCTCTGCCGCCACTATCAGCACGCGGGATCGGTCTACGCGTTCGTCGGCGCGACCCTCGGTCCGCGCGCGGGCGTCGTGTCCGGAATCGGGCTGCTCGGCACCTACACCTTCTACGCCGTGGTCACCAGTTCCGCCGCGGGTGTGCTGGGCACGGCGTTCCTGACGCAGGTCGGGATCTGGCCGCATCCGCCGTCGTGGGGGCCGTTCGTGCTGACCGCCGTCGCGCTGATCGGCAGCTGGCTGCTCGCGGTCGCCCCGGCTCGTCGCGGCACCAGCACGTTGCTCGCCGTCGAAGGCGCGACCATCGCGCTCATCCTGCTGGTCACCGTGGTCATCCTGGTCCGGCTGATCGCCGGAGACGCTCCCAGCGGACGGTTCACGCTGCAGGTTTTCGTGCCGGACACCGGAGTTTCCGGCATTTTCCTCGGCGCGGTGTTCGGTTTCCTGTCGTTCGCCGGTTTCGAGGCCGCCGCGACGCTCGGCGAGGAGACCCGCGACCCGCGTCGCAACATCCCGCGCGCGATCCTCGGCACGGCCATCTTCGGCGGTGCCTACTTCGTGCTCGTGACCGCCGTCGAGATGATGGCCTTCGGCGGCGACGCCACGGCGTTCCACAATTCCCCGTCGCTGCTGGGCGATCTCGGCAGCCGCTTCGTCGGCCCGTGGGTCGGCGACGTCATCAGCGCGGGTGCCGCGATCAGCGCGTTCGGCTGCTGCCTCGCCTGCGTCGTCGGCGGCTCGCGGCTGCTGTTCGCCCTCGGCCGCGACGCGTTCGACGGACGCGGCATCGGCCGGATCTCCGCCAAGGGCACTCCCGCCGTCGCCGTGACTGTGGTCGCGCTCGCGGCGGCGCTGATCATCTTGGTGTGCGCGGTGTTCTTCGGTGCCACCGCGGACGACACCTTCGCCTGGGCCGGATCCATCGGCACCTTGATCCTGCTAGTCATCTACCTGCTCACCACACTCGGCGCGATCCTGCTGCTGTTCGTGCGACGGCGAATGCGCGTGCCGTGGTGGCATTTGGCGTTCCCGATCGGCGCGCTGGTTCTGCTCGGGTACACCGTGTACGTCAACGTGGTGCCGTATCCGACCGACGGTCCGGCGCGATGGTTCCCGGTCGTCGCGGGTGGCGTGCTCGTGCTGGCTGTCGTCGTGGTCGCCTCGGCGCCCGGATTCGCCCGTAGGGTGGGGGAGAGGCTCGCTGAAGGAGAGGCATGACCGGACTGCTCGATTTCGTCGCGGACCTGCCGTTGGTCGACCATCATTGCCACGGCGTCCGCACCGGCGGCGTCGACCGCGACGGGTTCGAGCGGATGCTGACTGAGGCGGACACCGTGTCGCCGCTGGGGACGTCGCTGTTCGATTCGCTGATCGGCCTGTCCGTGCGCGAACGCTGCGCGCCGATCCTCGACCTGCCGAAGCACGCCCCGGCCGACGACTACCTCGCCCGCCGAGCCGAACTGGGCGCGGCAGAGGTCAACCGGCGGTTCCTGCGCGGCACCGGCAGCACGGATTACTTGCTGGACGGCGGTTTCCTGCCCGAATCCCTCACAACGACGAAGGACTTCGCCGAACTGGCCGACGCCCGCGCGCACGACATCGTCCGGCTGGAACAGGTCGCCGAAGACGTCATCCGCACCACCAGCGCCGCCAGTTTCGCCGACGACTTCGCCGCCGAACTCGACCGCCGCACCACCACAGCGGTCGGCGTGAAGTCGATCGCGGCATACCGGGTCGGGCTGGAGCTGTCCGGCGAACGCCCGGCTCCCGCGGAAGTCGAAGCCGCCGCCGGACGCTGGCTGGCCCGGATCGAGGCGGGCGACCCGGTCCGGCTGGCCGACGAGGTCCTGCACCGCCACCTGATCTGGTCCGGAATCGACCGGCGGCTCCCGGTGCAATTCCACGTCGGCTACGGAGATTCCGACGTCGACCTCCACCGCTGCGATCCCTTGCGGCTCACCGGTTTGCTGCGCGCGACCCGCGACGCGGGCGTCCCGATCCTGCTGTTGCACAACTACCCGTTCCACCGCAACGCCGCCTACCTCGCGCAGGTCTTCGAGCACGTCTTCGTCGACGTCGGCCTCATCACGCACAACGCGGGCTTCCGCGCGCCCGCCATCCTGGCCGAGACGCTGGAGCTGGCGCCGTTCGGGAAACTGCTGTTCTCCACCGACGCGTTCGGCCTGGCCGAGCTGTATCACCTGGGCACCGCGCTGTTCCGGCAAGGACTGTCCGACTTCCTGCGCACCGCCCTCGCCGCGGACGCACTGTCCGAAGCGGACGCGATCCGGCTGGCCCGCCTCGCCGGGCACGAGAACGCGGCCAGGATCTACGGGCTGGAGCGGGCATGAACGACTTGGTCGAGGCTTGGCGCGCGGCGTTGGCCGAGGAGTTGCCCGCCGCGGTCGAGTTGCGGCACCGGATTCATGCCGATCCGCGTGCTTCCGGCGACGAGGATGACACCGCCCGGACAGTGGCCGCTGCGTTGGGCGAGGGGGAGCGAGTCGCGAAAACCGGGCGGCTCATCGAGATCTCCGCACCGCATCCGGGTCCGGCCGTAGCCCTGCGCGCCGAGTTGGACGCCTTGCCGGTAGTCGAGCGCACCGGCGTCGAATGGGCCGCGAAGACCGGCTTGATGCACGCCTGCGGCCACGACGTCCACCTCGCCGCCTTGACCGCGGTCTGCCGGGCAGCGCGGCGCGTCGAACTCCCGCGTCCGTTGTTCGCGATCCTGCAGCCGCGCGAGGAAACGTCCCCGTCGGGAGCGCTCGACCTGGTCGAATCGGGCATTCTGGAAGAGCGCGGCATCGACACGGTGATCGGCGCGCACGTCCAGCCGCGGCTGCCGTACGGCGTCGTCTCGGCGGCGCCCGGGCCGGTGAACGCGTCCACCGACGAGTTCGAGGTCGTGGTGCACGGCCAAGGCGGCCATGCCGGATATCCGCACCTGCTGCGCGACCCAGTGCTGGCGCTCAGCCAACTGGTGGTGAGCCTGCAGCAGGTCGCGAGCCGCCGGATCGACCCGATGCACGGGGCCGTCTGCACGATCGGCCGGTTAAGCGCGGGCACGGCGGCGAACGTCGTGCCGAATACGGCGTCGGCGTTCGGTTCGCTGAGGCTGATGCGCGCGAGCGACCGCGAACGCGCGCTGGAGGCGCTCGACGAGGTCGTGCACGCCACCGCACGCGCCTACGGCTGCACCGCTGACCTCCGGATCAGCCCGTGCGAGCCCGTCCTCGTCAACGACCCGGCGCTGGCCGCCGCCGCGCGGAGCTGGCTCGAAGACGGCGGCGCGGACGTCGACGTTGATTTCCGGTCTTTCGGCGCGGACGATTTCGCGCATTACTGCGGCGACGGCGTCCGCGGCCTGATGCTGTTCGTCGGCCTCGGCGAGACCGCGGGCGCGCCCAGCCTGCACGGCGAAACGTTCCTGCCCGAGGACGCCGCGGTCGGCCAGGTCGCGGACGCGCTGCTGGCCGGGTACCTCGCCGCGGCGTCCGACCCGCAGTACACAGTGTGACCCTGGACGGCCGTGACCGGGCTGTGACCGGGTCTTGACTAAGGGTTCCGCGGCTCCCGGACCACGACCGGAGCCCGACGCGCTACGGTGGCCGCGTGTACTCCGCAGCGTTCCTGGCCACGATCCCGAGCCCCGACCAAGGCGTCTGGCACCTGGGCCCGATCCCGATCCGGGCGTACGCGCTCTGCATCATCGCCGGCATCATCGTCGCGATCTGGTGGGGCGAGCGGCGCTGGGAGGCCCGCGGCGGCACGAAGGGCACCGTGCTCGACATGGCGGTGTTCGCAGTGCCGTTCGGCCTGGTCGGTGGTCGGCTCTACCACGTCATCACCGACCCCGAGCTGTACTTCACCGAGGGCAAGAACCCCTGGAACGCCTTCGCCATCTGGGACGGCGGCCTCGGCATCTGGGGCGCGGTCGCGCTCGGCGCGGTCGGCGCGCTGATCGCCTGCCGGCGCCGGGGGATCCCGCTGCCCGCGATGGCCGACGCGATCGCGCCCGGCATCATCGTCGCGCAGGCGATCGGGCGGCTCGGCAACTACTTCAACCAGGAGCTGTACGGCGGGCACACCGACCTGCCGTGGGGCCTGGAGATCTACCAGCGCTTCGACCCGGCCACCGGAGCCCCGGACGCCCTCGGCGGCGTCGCGACCGGGCACATCCCGCTGCCGGAAAGCCCGGTGCACCCGACGTTCCTGTACGAGCTGGTCTGGAACCTGCTCATCGCGCTGCTCGTGGTGTGGGCGGACCGCAAGTTCAAGCTCGGCCACGGCCGCGCGTTCGCGCTCTACGTCGCGGGCTACACCGTCGGCCGCTGCGGGACCGAACTGCTGCGCTCCGACCACGCCAACCACATCCTCGGCCTGCGGGTCAACGTGTGGGTGTCGATCCTGCTGTTCATCGGCGCGATGGCGTACTTCGTCCTCGCGGCCAAACGCGGCCCGCGCGAAGCCCCGGAGACGTTGCGCAGCAAGGGGGACGAGCGGGACGCCGCTGTCGAGTCCACTTCGGACGACGCGGCCGAGAAGCCGGAACCGGACGAGAAGGCTTCGGAGGACACTGTGGACGCCGGGTCTTCCTCCGCGCCGGGGGAGAACGGCAAGTCCGAGAAGTCTTAGGCGCAGAGCCGAAAAAGAGGTCCCCGCCCGGGTTGGGCGGGGACCTCTTTCGCGTGGCGGGCTGAGGTACGTGAGGGGAACCCTGAGGGAATCAGATTCCCTCAGGGCTCTTCTTCGGTGGTCGCCGCGGGCGGGTTCTGGACCCAGTTCGGCGACGTCCTCGGCCACCTGATCCTGCCGAC